>CAUJFM010000222.1 GCA_963169595.1 Bacteroidota bacterium
CCGATGTAGCAGAACGCCTTGAGGAAGGCCAGCTTGCGGCCCGTGTGGTCGGCGATGCCGCTCAACAACGGGGAGATGAGGGCCACGATGAGGAAGCCCGCCGAGAGCGCATAGGAATACAGGGACTGCGCGGGCACGCCATGGCGCTGCAACACCAGGTCCTGACCGCCCTGGTGGGTGATGCCGAGATAGAAGACCGGGAAGATCGCGGTGGTGATAGTGAGCGAGTAGACCGAATTGGCCCAGTCGTACATGGTCCACCCCCGGATGGTGCGTGGGTCGCCCTTGCGGATGGAGGAGGGAGGCATCGGCTGGAAAGGTACGTGCCGTGCAGGAACGAGGAAGGCGCCCGCAGGCGCCTTCCAACTGGTCCGTTCAGATGTCGGTCACTGCAGTTCCACCTCCACGCGGCGGTTCTTGCTCATGCCGATCTCGGTGCCCGTGGTGTCCGCGGCATCATCGGCCGCCTTGCCCACCACCGTGATGCGCGCGGCATCGATGCCGGCCTCCACCAGCGCATCACGCACGGCCTCCGCCCGCTCCCTGCCCAGTTCGGCCAGGTCCGGACGAACACGGGTGCGCTCCAGTTCGGTGGCATCGGTGTGGCCCACCAGGCGCACCTTCAGTGCAGCATCGGCCTTCAGGTCGTTCACCAGGTCATTCAGGAAGGGGTCCATGGAGGGGTCCATCAACCGCTGGAAGCGCTTGAAATAGAAGACCTGGGCATCCACGCGCTGGGCCGCCTTCCACGTGGGGTTGGGTGCGCCCTTGCGGCTGAAGATGAACTCGCTCTCGGCATCCTTGATCTGCTCGCACTTGCACTGGGAGCGGTCCTTGATCGAGTACACCTCCACGTTGTCCACGTAGTAATAGGCCACGGGCAGCTGCATCCGGGTCTCGCCCTTCGGCCGCTTGGTCTTCTGGTTGTCGGTGCGTTCCGAAGCGGCGAAGTTGCCGATGATGAGGTTGTTCTCGAAGCCCTGGCCCTGGAACACACCGCACACGCCCTGCCAGCTGAACATGTCCGCATAGATCTTGGTACGGTCCAGCGGCACATGCGGCGTGAAGGTGAGCGACTGGGCATCCTTCTTGTCCACCACGGCATTGGTGAGGTACACGGCCAGTTCGTTGGTGGCATACTTGCTCAGGTCTGCCAGGCTCACATAGAACCGCACACAGTAGAGCGTATCCTTCTTCAAGGGGGTCTTCAGCCGGGTGCGGATGTAGCTGCGGGGGTCCTTGTTGGCATAGCTCCAGGTGCGGATGCCCGCGTAGGCGGAGCCGCTCATGGCCGTTTGGTCACCCATGTAGTTGCGGGGCGCGGAGGTCAGGCTTTCGGCGGGTGCCTGATCGCTGAACACATCGGCCTTGACCTCGGTGGGCGAGGACCATCCTTTGGCGTAGGCGATGCCTCCCTGACGCTTGAGGCGCTTGTGCTCCACCTCTTCGAAGCCCCCGTTGATCACCAGGTTGCGCGTGGTATCCACTTCCTGGGCACGGGCGGCCAGGGAGAACAGGGCGATGGTCAGCAGGAATGCGGGGCGTTTCATGTACATGGGTCGGTCGGTGTGGCCCGTGATGTTCCTGCGGGCCTGGCAGGTGTTGATGGTTCTTGGCGGCGTGCCTCCCGGGAGGACCTCGGCGCAAGTTAACCGATGCCGGACGACCGGGATGAAGCCAATTATCATACCGATCTGGTTGAGCGACCGCAGGGGGTAAAAGCAGACAGGCCGCCCCGAGGGGCGGCCTGTTGCTCTAGAAGGGAGATCCCTTACTGGAAGTAGAAGTTCAGACCGATGCTGAGGCCGGAGATCGAGGTGTCCAGGCCGAAGCTGCTGCTCTTGCCGGTCTCGGTGGTGGTGGTCTCCAGAGCGCCGTTGCCGTTGTTGGCGGTCGGGTCCCAACCTTCCGTGGTGGTCTCGCCAGAGCCGGTGCTGTTCAGCATGAAGCCCCACATGTACTCACCGCTGAGGGAGATCTTGGGAGCGCAGAACCATTCAACGCCACCGAACACGCCCACGCCGAAGCCGAAGGTCGAACCGGCCTTCTCTTCCGTGGTGCGGCTGGTCACCGGGTTGTCAGCGTTGATGGCGTTGCCGTACTCGTAGGTGGTCTTGCCGGAACCCAGGGCGATCAAGGCCTGAGCGCCGTAAACGCCCACCACGCGGGTGCTGCCCTTACGCTTTTCGATACCACCACCCAGCACGAGGTTGAAGGCGCTGGTCTTGGTCACATCTTCCACGGTCACCGAAGGATCCGTGTTGGTCACATCATCCACCAGATCGGTCACCTTGGTGGAACCGAAGCCGATGCGCACGGTACCGCGGTAGGCGGTGTTGGCATCGATCAGCTTCTTGCCCTGGATGGCCCACATGGTGTTGGCCCAGTTGAGGGCGGCGCCACCGTTCTCGGAGGTACCGTTCAGCAGGTTGCCAGCGTAGTTCAGCAGGGGCTGGGCGTCGAAGGTCAGGCCCCAGTCACCGCTCTCGCTCAGGTACTTCTCGCCCCGCTTGCTCACGAGGTCGCCCGTCTGAGCGAACGAGGTCATCGCAGCCACAGCTGCCGTGATCGTAAAGATGCTCTTCTTCATGTGTTTGAGGTTTGGTTTCTTGGTGTGTTGCGTTGAAACCTGATCAAAGGTCCCAACGAACGCGAGGCAAAAGTAGACATTGGTGCAGAACTATCAACTTTTCCCTGTTGAAGCTGTGAAGAGTGGTTGATAAGTCGCCCATGACCACGCTCCGATATCCATGACCGGTCCGCACCGCCGCCAAGGCACTGGCGGCATGCATGCGGGTGGGAACAGGGAGGTACGGTGCCATGGGTCGGGTGCTCCTGTCTGCGATCGCCTGCGTCGAAGGGGGGCTTCGACCAAGGTCCGGGCCGCGTCAACCAGATCCGTGCCGATCTCACTGAGTTGGTGGCGCGATCGCTTGGTCACCCGGCCAGGGCCTCCACCGGACCGATAGCAGGGAAGGGCGGCCCTGTGGCCACCCTTTCATTCCGGACCCTAGAGGGATGACCATGGCTTCGAGGAGTTGAACATCCCATAGAATGGCGGATGGTGGACATTGAAGCTCCCCGCTATCCGCAATGATCAGGTCCTATCGGCCAATTGTACAGCGGTCAGCACCCGTACCGGGTGCTCACACCCCCATGCCGAGCAGCCACATGCACCGTATGAACACGAACACCCCAGAACGAAGTGAGGCGGTGGAGAACCACCGCCTCACAAACCGATCGGGACGCGTGCTTAGAAGCAGTAGGCGGCCCGGATACCCAATGCGCCAAGAGAGGTCGACGACTCACCAGCAGAGGCGGTGGCATCACCGTCATCCGTGGCACGAATGATCGTGTAGTTCAGACCCAGGTCGATCCGCTCGTTGACGAAGTAACCCACACCTGCACCGAAGGTCAGACCTCCGGTCGATTCGTCGTTGCTGTAGCTGATCAGACCCGGGATCTCGAACTCAAAGTGGTAGGTCACCGCGCTCCAGCCGAGCAGTGGTGCCAAATAGAGGCCTTCACGGATGTCGCTGATGAAGTACTTGTAATGGCCGACCACCGAAAGCGTCTTGCACTTGGTGATCGTTTCCTCGGCTCCACCATGGAAGAGATAGCTCAGGTCGATGCCCAGCAGACCCTTGTCCCCGGCCTCACGGTCATAGCCAACGGACGGGCCGACGCCTACGGAGAACACATCACCGAAATCACCCATAGGCAGGGACACGGCAAGACCAGCGGAAAATCCGCTATCCTGTGCATTCGCAGCCATGACCAAGGTGAATGCGGCCACAACGGTTTTAATGCGCTTCATGCGAGTTTGATTTGGTTGCATTTATGCCAAATCTAGAGATCCGGCTCGAACCTGCAAGGGTTCAAACCGGATCTCCCTAAGTCCCAAGCCTGGCCGCCCTCAACCTTTCTGCTGCGCGCGGATGATGTTGAGCGCGCCGCCCGCCTTGAACCACTCGATCTGCTGGGCATTGTAGGTATGGTTCACCTGGATGGTGTCCTTCGAGCCATCCGTGTGGTTCAGCACCAGCGTAAGGGGCTTGCCCGGCGCGAAGGCCGTGAGGTCCGTGAAGTCGATGCGGTCGTCCTCCTGGATCTTGTCGTAGTCGGCCTCGTTGCTGAAGGTGAGGGCGAGCATGCCCTGCTTCTTCAGGTTGGTCTCGTGGATGCGCGCGAAGCTCTTCACCAGCACGGCCTTCACGCCCAGGTGGCGGGGCTGCATGGCGGCATGCTCGCGGCTGCTGCCCTCGCCGTAGTTCTGGTCGCCCACCACGATGCTGGGCTGGCCGGCCGCCTTGTACGCGCGCTGCGTGGCGGGTACGGGGCCGTACGTGCCGTCGAGCTGGTTCTTCACCTCGTTGGCCTTGCCGTTGAAGAAGTTGATGGCGCCGATCAGCGTGTTGTTGCTGATGTTGTCCAGGTGGCCGCGGTACTTCAGCCAGGTGCCGGCCATGCTGATGTGGTCCGTGGTGCACTTACCCTTGGCCTTGATCAGCACCACCGCGCCGGTGATGTTCTTTCCGTCCCATGCCGGGAAAGGCTCCAGCAACTGCAGGCGCTCGCTGTCAGGCTTCACGTTCACCACCACACCGCTGCCGTCAGCAGCGGGGGCCACGAAACCGGCATCCTTCACCTCGAAGCCCATCGGGGGCAGCTCGATGCCCTTCGGCTCGTCCAGCTTCACCTTCTTGCCCTCCTCGTTGACCAGCTCATCGGTCATGGGGTTGAAGGTGAGATCGCCGGCGATGGCCAGCGCGGTCACCACCTCGGGCGAGGCCACGAAGGCGTGGGTGTTGGGGTTGCCATCGTTACGGGCGGCGAAGTTCCGGTTGAAGCTGGTGATGATGGAGTTCTTCCGGTTGGGGTCGTTGCTGTGGCGCGCCCACTGACCGATGCAGGGACCGCAGGCGTTGGCCAGCACCACGCCGCCCATCTTGTCGAAGGTGGCCAGGATGCCATCGCGCTCGGCGGTGTAGCGCACCTGCTCGCTGCCCGGGGTGATGGTGAACTCGCTCTTCGCCTTCAGCTTCTTGTCCACGGCCTGTTGCGCGAGGCTGGCGCTGCGGGTGAGGTCCTCGTAGCTGCTGTTGGTGCACGAGCCGATGAGGCCCACCTCCAGCTGCGTGGGCCAGCCGTTCTCCTTCACGGCGGCGGCGAACTTGCTCAGCGGCCACGCCAGGTCGGGCGTGAAGGGGCCGTTGATGTGCGGCTCCAGCTCGCTGAGGTTGATCTCGATCACCTGGTCGAAGTACTTGGAAGGGTCGGCGTACACCTCGGGGTCGCCCTGCAGGTGCTCGGCGATGGCGTCGGCCAGGGCGGCCACCTCGGCACGGCCGGTGCCCTTCAGGTAGCGGCGCATGCTGTCGTCGTAGCTGAAGGTGCTGGTGGTGGCCCCGATCTCGGCGCCCATGTTGGCGATGGTGCCCTTGCCGGTGCAGCTCATGCTCTCGGCGCCTTCACCGAAGTATTCCACGATGGCGCCGGTGCCGCCCTTCACGGTGAGGATGCCGGCCACCTTTAGGATCACGTCCTTGGGGCTGGCCCAACCGCTGAGCTTGCCGGTGAGCTTCACGCCGATGAGCTTGGGCCACTTCAGTTCCCAGGCCAGGCCGCTCATCACGTCGCAGGCGTCGGCGCCACCCACGCCGATGGCGATCATGCCCAGGCCGCCGGCGTTCACCGTGTGGCTGTCGGTGCCGATCATCATGCCGCCGGGGAAGGCGTACTGCTCCAGCACCACCTGGTGGATGATGCCGGCGCCGGGCTTCCAGAAACCGATGCCGTACTTGTTGCTGATGCTCTCCAGGAAGTTGAAGACCTCGTTGCTCTTCAGCAGCGCGTCCTGCAGGTCCTGCTTGGCGCCCACGCGGGCCTGGATGAGGTGGTCGCAGTGCACGGTGCTGGGCACGGCCACCTGCTTGCGGCCGGTGGTGCTGAACTGCAGCAGGGCCATCTGGGCGGTGGCGTCCTGCATGGCCACGCGGTCCGGGGCGAAATCCACATAGTCCTTGCCGCGGTTGAAGGCGGTCTTCGCGTCACCGTCCCACAGGTGGGCGTAGAGGATCTTCTCGGTGAGGGTGAGCGGGCGGCCGACGGCCTTGCGGGCGGCGGCGACGCGAGCGGGGTAGCGGCTGTACACCGCCTTGATCATGTCGAGGTCGAAGATCTGGCTCATGGGTTCGGTTTCCGGCCGCAAAGGTAACGGGCGGTGGCTATTCCAGCGAATTTTCGCCACATGGCCGGTTCCGGTCGCGGGCCGCACGCGGAGCGGCTGCGGGGAAAAGCGGAACGGGGACCACTGGGGTCCCCGTTCCTGCATGATGTACAACGATGCTTACTCCTCCACCACCTCGAAAGGGATGGTGCGGACCACATCGCGGTGGAAGGCTACCTCGGCCTCGTACTTGCCGATGGCCTTGATGGCGTCGCCCTTGATCTTGATGCTCTTGCGGTCCACCTCGAACCCGAGGGCGCGGATGGCATCGGCGAGCATGATGGTGTTGACGCTGCCGAAGATCTTGCCGCTCTCGCCCACCTTGGCCCCGATCTTCAGGGTCTTGTTGGCAAGCCCGTCGGCCATTTTCTCGGCCTCGGCCTTGACCTTGGCCTCCTTGTGGGCGCGTTGCTTCAGCGTTTCGTTGAGCTGCTTGCGGGCCGCTTCGGTGGCCGCGATGGCCATGCCGCGGGGCAGCAGGTAGTTGCGGGCATACCCGTCGCGCACCTTGACCACGTCGTTGGCGTAGCCCAGGTTGTCCACGTCTTGTTTCAGGATGACTTCCATCGTCGTAGGCGTGTTGCGGGTTACTTCATCATGTCGGCCACGTACGGCATCAAGGCCAGGTGGCGGCTGCGCTTGATGGCCTGCCCCACTTTGCGCTGGTACTTGAGGCTCGTGCCGGTGAGGCGACGGGGCAGGATCTTGCCCTGCTCGTTCACGAAGCGGAGGAGGAAGTCGGCATCCTTGTAGTCGATGTACGTGATGCCCATCTTCTTGAAACGGCAGTACTTCTCCTTCTTCGTCTCGATGGCGATCGGAGTGAGGTACCGGATCTCGTTGTTGTCGGCTGCCATGGCTTACGCGTTGGTGGGTTCAACGTTATCCTTCTGCTTGTTGCGACGCTTCTCAGCAAAACCAAGGTGGTGCTTGTCCATCTTGGTGGTGAGGAAGCGGATCACACGCTCATCGCGGCGATACTCGGTCTCGAGCTTGGCGACGAACGCAGGGTCCGCCTCGAACTCGATCAGGTGGTAGAAGCCCGTGGACTTCTTCTGGATGGGATAGGCCAGCTTGCGCATCCCCCAGCTCTCTTCGTGGTGGACCTTTCCACGGCCTGTTTTGATCAGGTCTTTGAACTTCTTTACCGTCTCCTTTGTCTGGTCCTCAGACAAAACGGGAGTGAGAATGAAGACGGTCTCGTACCGGTTGGTCATAGCCTTTCGGTTGAAATTGGGCCGCGAAGGTAACAAGATCCTGTTGATATCCAGCACCTCCCGGTCCTGAGGGTTCCGACCCGGTCCGGCGCCGTCCACGATCGTGGACAACTCCCCGCCCGGGGAAGGCGGCCCGTGCGGCTATCTTCGTGCCGCCCTGCGCCCCATGGAACAATTCGTTGTCAGCGCCCGCAAATACCGCCCCGCCACCTTCGATACCGTGGTGGGCCAGGAGGCGGTGACCAGCACCCTGAAGAACGCGATCCGGAGCAACCACCTCGCCTCGGCCTTCCTCTTCACCGGCCCCCGCGGGGTGGGCAAGACCACCTGCGCACGCATCCTGGCCCGCACCATCAACTGCGAGAACCTCGGCGAGGACCTGGTGGCCTGCGGGCGATGCGCACCGTGCAGGACCTTCGAGGAGGGCCACAGCCTCAACATCTTCGAGCTCGACGCCGCCAGCAACAACAGCGTGGACGACATCCGCAACCTGATCCTCCAGGTGCAGATCGCCCCGCAGGTGGGCACCAAGAAGGTGTACATCATCGACGAGGTGCACATGCTGAGCCAGGCGGCGTTCAACGCCTTCCTGAAGACGCTGGAGGAGCCTCCCTTCTACGCCATCTTCATCCTGGCCACCACCGAGAAGCACAAGATCCTACCCACCATCCTGAGCCGTTGCCAGGTGTTCGACTTCCGGCGGATCCAGCTCAGCGACATCACCCGGCACCTGGCGTCCATCGCCCAGAAGGAGGGCATCACCGCCGAACCGCAGGCCCTGCACGTGATCGCCCAGAAGGCCGATGGCGGGCTGCGCGACGCGCTCAGCATCTTCGACCAGCTGGTGAGCTTCGCCGGCGACCAGCTCACCTACCAGGCGGTGGTGCAGAACCTGAACGTGCTGGACCATGAGCACTACTTCCGCATCACGGACAGCATCATCGCCGGCGATGTCGCTGCCGCGCTCGTGGAGTTCAACGCCATCCTGCAGCAGGGCTTTGATGGGCACCTGTTCGTGAGCGGACTGGCCCGTCACTTCCGCGACCTGCTGGTGAGCCAGGACCCGCGCACCCTGTCCCTGCTGGAGGTGAGCGAGGACCTGACCCAGCGCTACGGCCTGCAGGCCCGCAACGCACCACGCGACCTCCTCGTAAAAGGCCTCGACCGGCTGGCCCAATGCGATGCGCAATACAAGCAGAGCAAGGAGCCCCGCCTGCTGGTGGAACTGCTGCTGATCCAGCTCTGCCGCCTGACCGCTGCGGAAGCTGACCCTGAAAAAAAAAGTCCTGACGCGAGCGTAACGCCCGTCCGGACCCCGGCACCGCCCCCCGCAGCGGCCATTGCGCCACCCGCTCCAGCGCCGACAGCCACCGTCGCGGCCGCACCCGTGGCAACCCCTTCACCTGCTGCGACGGCGACGGACGCGTATGCGCCCAAGCGCCGCATCCTGCGGGAACAGGTGAGCATCAAGCCCACCGCCCCACCGGTGGTGGCCGAGCCCGCTGGTGGGCCTGCACCCGCCGTAGCCGACCCCGCATTGGGCGCGGCAGCCTCGACCAAGGAAGTGAACCCGTCGTTGCTGCAGACCGTGTGGCGTGAGTACGCGCAGCGCTGCAAGCAGCAGGGCCGCAACAGCCTTCATGCGACGCTTGTGGCGCGCGAGCCCGCCGTGGCAGGGCCGGGGCGCATCACCTTCGCCATTGTGAACGAGGTGCAGGAGAACTACCTGCGCGAGGAGAAGCCCGAACTGCTCGGCTTCCTGCGCAGGCAGCTGGGCGACCCGGGACTGGACATGGAGGTGATCAAGGAAGAGGTGGTGGTGAAGCCGCGGTACACCGCGCTGGACCGCTTCAGGCTGCTGGCGGAGAAGAACCCCGCGCTGATCACGCTGAAGAACGAGGTGGACCTGGACCTCGGTTGAGCGCTTCTTCCACGGCAGGGGCCGCGGCCCCATGGTGCAGGCGGCACTCCTCATGCCCCGCATGGCCGCGTTGGGCTACCTTCGCGCCCTATCCAAAAACAACCTCAACCCGCTGGAAGGATGAGCAAGATCAAGGTGGCGAAGCCCGTCGTGGAACTCGATGGCGATGAGATGACCCGCATCATTTGGAAATGGATCAAGGACCAGTTGATCCTGCCCTACGTGGATGTGCCGATCGAGTACTACGACCTCGGCATCCAGCACCGCGATGCCACCGACGACAAGGTGACCGTGGAGAGCGCGAAGGCCATTCTGAAGCACAACGTGGGCATCAAGTGCGCCACCATCACGCCCGACGAGGCCCGCGTGCAGGAGTTCGGGCTGAAGCAGATGTGGAAGAGCCCCAACGGCACCATCCGCAACATCCTCAACGGCACCGTGTTCCGCGAGCCCATCGTGATCAGCAACATCCCGCGCCTGGTGCCGGGCTGGACCAAACCCATCATCATCGGCCGCCACGCCTTCGGCGATCAGTACCGCGCCAGCGATGCCGTGATCAAGGGCAAGGGCAAGCTCACCATGACCTTCACCCCCGATGACGGCGGCGAAGTGCAGACCTGGAACGTGTACGACTTCGAGGGCAACGGTGTGGCCCTGAGCATGTACAACACCGACGAGAGCATCGAGGGCTTCGCGCGCAGCTGCTTCAACCTGGCCCTGGCGAAGAAGTGGCCCCTGTACCTCAGCACCAAGAACACCATTCTGAAGAAGTACGACGGCCGCTTCAAGGACATCTTCGAGGAGGTGTACCAGAAGGACTTCAAGGCCGCGTTCCAAGAGGCCGACATCGTGTACGAGCACCGGTTGATCGACGACATGGTGGCCAGCGCCATGAAATGGAGCGGCGGCTATGTGTGGGCCTGCAAGAACTACGATGGCGACGTGCAGAGCGACACGGTGGCGCAAGGCTTCGGATCGCTGGGCCTGATGACCAGTGTGCTGATCACACCCGACGGGAAGACCATGGAGGCCGAAGCCGCGCACGGCACGGTGACCCGCCACTACCGCATGCACCAGCAGGGCAAGCCCACGAGCACCAACCCCATCGCCAGCATCTTCGCCTGGACGCGCGGCCTCGCCTTCCGCGGCAAGCTCGATGGCAACCAGGCGCTGATCGACTTCTGCACCAAGCTGGAACAGGTGTGCATCCGCACGGTGGAGAGCGGAAAGATGACCAAGGACCTCGCCGTGTGCATCCACGGCGAGAAGGTGGGCGCACAACACTACCTCACCACCGAGGCCTTCATGGCCGCCCTGCGCGAAGAACTGGAGCGCAGCCATTGAACACGCCTGTTGAACAAACCAGTGAACGGGCCTTGACGGGCCCGTTCGCTTTTCCTGCACCTTCGTGGGGATGAATCTGCTGTTCTCCAACCCGCATCGGCACCCTGTGCTCATCGCCGTGGT
>CAUJFM010000223.1 GCA_963169595.1 Bacteroidota bacterium
ACCCTGTGGGTTGCTCACATTGAGAATGTGATGGTAACTGCCGTACATCATGGGCCTCACCAGATGGTTCAGGCCGCTGTCCACCCCGGCAAAGATGGTGGCCGTGGTCTGTTTCAATTGAGCCACACGCACCAACAGCACACCGGCCTCGCTCACGAGGAACTTGCCCGGCTCGAACCAGATCTCCACCGGTGTTGCGCGTCCTGCATCGAACCGGTCCATCCGTTCCGTCAGGCGACGGCCCAGTTCCTCCACGTCAGTGACGATATCCCCATCGCGATAGGCCACCTTGAAACCACTACCCAGGTCGATGTACCGGATCTCCGGGAATGCGGATGCGGCCTCGAGCAATAGTTCGGCACCACGCATGAACACCTCCGCCTCCAGGATATCGCTGCCGGTGTGCATATGAAGCCCATGCACCAACAGGCCATGCGATGCCACCACCCGCTCCACGTGTCGCAACTGATGGATGGAGATCCCGAACTTCGAATCAATATGGCCGGTGCTGATGCGTTCATTGCCACCGGCCATGATGTGCGGATTGATGCGGATGAATACCGGGATACTTCCACCGAACTCGGCACCGAAACGCTCCAGCATGGGAATGGAGTCGATGTTCACATGCACCCCAAGCTCCACGGCCCGCTTGATCTCTGCAAATGGCACCATGTTCGGCGTGAACAGGATCTCCGCCGGTGTGAATCCGGCCAGCAGCCCCATCTCCACTTCCTGGATGGAAACGGTATCCAATCCTGCTCCCTGTTGCCGTATCAGCCGAAGGACATGGATGTTGGGCAGGGCCTTGCAGGCATACATGATCCGCGCCGGGCGCCGCAGGAAGGCCTGCTTGAGCCGCTGCACTTGGCGTTTGATCCTATCGGCGTCATATACATAGACCGGCGTGCCGGAGCGTTCGACGATCTTGTCCACCGGGACCCCACCGATGTGGTAGGTCCCACCATCCAAATGAAGAGGTGTATCCATCATGTTCATTCCAGCCGATGGCCGGGGTCGCACAGGTGCGGTAGCGCACCCCGCCCGGCCATCATGGCACCACCAATCTTGATGATGCGGACCGGACCCCGAAGGCATTCTCCAACACCACCAGGTAGAGCCCTGCCTGCATGTGATCGATGTTGATGCACGCGCGTTGTCCCTCGGAAGCTGTGAAAGGCCCGATGCGCGTGACCTGCTGGCCATTGCTACTGAGCACCCGTATCACATGTCCTTCCAAAGGCGCGCCTTGATAAACCACGCATGTGGAGGCGGAAGCGGGGTTCGGCATCAGGGTGAGCCCTTCATCCCCGTGACCGTCGCAGGAAAGGACCACCAGCACGGATGCCGGTTCCGAACGGCCATCCTTCAACTCCACCTCCACGCGATAATAGGACGTTGCCCCCATTGGTGCTTCCTCCTGCCAGGTATGTTCCGCACCGCCTCCAGACACCGGTACGCTGCCCATCCGGTACCACAGGAACCCATCCGCGCTCGCAGCGATGTGGAACTGGCGCACCTCTGTCACATCGGCCACCGACCATTCCAACGTGGGGCGGCCATCCACGCAACCACCCCAATAGTCCAGCCACTGCACGGCCAAGGGTCCGCAGATATCGAGGTCGACCTTCAAGCTTGGCACCTGATCATCATGCAAGCCCCCGTAGCGCCACAGGCCGAAAGGCTGACCGTTGAGCATAGTGGCCGGATGGTAACGGACGCGCACGCGCCAAGCCGGATGTGAGCTGCTCAACGCCAGAACGGACAGCGGCTCCAGGATATCCACTCCACCGATACCACTATCCGTCCAACCGGCACTGGCACCGGTGAAGCCCATGCCACTGGTGATCGGTGCGCCAGAGAACGGCGGACCATGCCCCTTCACCTCCCATTGAAGCTTCAGGCGGGTGCGTCCCAAGGGGGAACGGGCGAACTGGCCAATGCCCCAACCACAACTGCTGTTGAAGGTCTTGTTGCCCGTCTGCACCGGGGTGGCCATGTCCTCACGGTACTGTCTGGTCCGTTGCGCGATGCCTGAGCCGCCATTGCCCAGGAAGAGGGAAGCACGGCCTTCATAGGATTGGCCGTTCGCGTAGTTGGGCGCACCGACCACGATGTCACCAAAGCCATCACCGTTCACATCCCCGGCACCACTGACGGCGAAGCCGGACTCTGCACCCGTCTGGCCGCCATTGAATGTCCAGCCTGCTGTTGCGGTAAGCCCGCCGGGGCCTCCGAGGTAGATGCTGGCGCGACCTTCGTTGAGGTAGAAGGTGCTGAAGAGTTGCGCACCCACGACCAGATCGCCGTAGCCATCACCGTTCACGTCCCCCGCATAGGAAGCGCTCACCCCGAAGCGCGCATCCACCTGGTTGCTCTCCAGTACAATGGTCGGAAGCGCGGGAAGGCCGGTCACGCTTCCGTGGTACACACGCACGATGCCCTCCGCCGATTGACCGTTGGAGCCGCGATAGGCCGTGACGAAGACATCGCTGTACCCGTCGCCATTGACATCGCCCGCATGCCCAACGCTCACCCCGAGCTGTGCGCTGTTCTGACCGCCGTAGGTGGTCCATGATGGTGCGGCCTCCAACCCGGTGGGCGTCCCAAGGAACAGGAATGCGGCGCCTTCCGTACTGAAGGTGTTGTCGTAGAGATCGGCACCGACGATCACATCATCCAGGCCATCTCCGTTCACATCACCGGCCAGCGCCACGGCAATGCCGAAGAAGCCATAGATCTGTCCGCCATCTCGCACCCAGGCCGGTGTGGTGGAGAGCCCGGTGGCCGAGCCCAGGAAGAGGAAGCAACGCCCTTCCGCAGCTACCGTGGCATCGTACATGTAGGCTCCAACGATCACATCGCCATAGCCGTCGCCATTCACATCACCGGCCGAGGCCACGCTCCAACCCAGGCGGGCTCCCGTCCTGTCGCTCTCGAAGGTCCACGCAGGAGCGGCCGACAGCCCCGCAGGGGAACCCAGGAAAACGTAGGCCCGCCCTTCATCCACCTGACCGTTGTCGTAATACGGAGCGCCGATGATGACATCGCCATAACCATCGCCATTGACATCACCGGCGGAGGCCACGACATGTCCGAAGTTGGCATCGGCCTGATTCCCTTCCATGGACCACGATGGCGCAGCAGCGGGGCCTGTGGCCGAACCCAGGTGCACGGTCGCCCGGCCTTCGTAGTTCTGTCCGTTCGAGAACTGGCGCGCACCGATGATCACATCGGCGAACCCATCCCCGTTGACATCCCCTGCACGGGATACGCAGTATCCCAGCTGAGCATTCGCTTGATCACTCTCGATGGACCAGAGCGCTGCGGTCGCGGGGGACGATGCCGTTCCATGGAAAACGAACACGCGCCCTTCATCCGTCTGGCCATTGTCGAACGAAGGTGCACCAACGGCAAGGTCCGCGAGACCATCTCCGTTCACGTCACCTGCGGCCGCCACCCAGGTACCCAGTGCAGCGCCAACTTGCTGGCCCTCGACGGACCACGAAGGTGTCAGCACCAGCCCGGCCAGGGAGGATACGCCCATGAAGACCCGGACGAGCCCTTCACCGCTCTGACCATTGCTGAAGGCGGGCAGCCCCACGGCCACATCGGCAAAGCCGTCCCCGTTCGCATCACCAAGCCCCGCCACACTTGTTCCAGCGCGGGCCCCTGCCTGTCCGCCGCTGGCTGTCCACGATGGGGTGCCGGCGATGCCGAACAGCCCCCCCCGGTAAAGCATGGCCTGCCCTTGCTGGGCCAACGTCCCACTGTACTGTGGTGCTCCCACGATGACATCGCCAAAGCCATCGCCGTTCACATCACCGGCAAAGGATACCGAAGCACCAAAGCGGGCATCGACCTGTGGCCTGAACCGGGATGTGGTCGGATCGGTCGGCAACCCCGAGGAGGATCCATGGTAGAGGAAGATCCCTCCTTCATCGGTCAGTGTATTGTCGTACAGTGGTGCACCGATCACAATGTCGCTGTAGCCATCGCGGTTCACATCACCTGCACCAGAGACCGCCGCTCCGAACGCCGCACCGGCCTGATCACGCTGTAGCACATTGCTGGCCGTGGCGCCAAGTCCAGTTGCACTGCCCATATGGACGAACACGACACCCTCGTCCACCTGGCCGTTATCATACCCATCCGCTCCGACCAGGACATCGCTGTACCCATCGGCATTCACATCGCCGGCCGTGGCCAGGCTTATGCCCGCGCGTGCACCCACCTGCTGGCCTTCCATGGACCACGACGGGACGGTGGACGGCCCGGCGGAAGCACCCAGGAAGAGAACCGCCCGGCCTTCATCGGTCTGGCCATTGCTCCAAAAGGGCACACCGACCAATATGTCGCTGAATCCGTCACCGTTCACATCACCTGCCGTGGCCACCGCCTGCCCGCAGCGCGCACCAGGCTGACCGGCGGACCAGGTCCAAGCCGGCGAGCTCGCCAGCCCCGTGGGTGAACCCAGGAACAGGAACGCCGCTCCCTCATCACCCGTTCCCATGTCGAACCAGGGAGCCCCGACAAGTAGGTCCGAATAGCCATCCCCGTTCACATCACCCGCCGTGGCCGTGCAGGTGCCGAACAAAGCCCCCGGCTGGTCCATTTCGAGCAGTGCAGCCCCCGTGCTGGACAAGGGGTCGATCGTGATCGGGTAGACCGCGTCCTGGTCGTCCACCGTGATCACCAGTTCCGTATCGTTCACGGTCATGCGGGCATCGAGGGTATCACCCTGTGCATCCCAGGCCAGTAGGCCGTCATAGGTGAACGCCGGCCCCTTTGTTCGTTCGCCTGGATCGCGGGCCACGAAATGAACAGCGTCCGGAGCGGCGCTCATGGCCACCAAGGGGCCGCTCACCCGGATCCGCACTTGCAAGGGGTCATCACCAGCGGGACGGTCGTGCACCAGGAAGTCCTGGCGCATCCCGGTGCGATCATTGGCATAGCGCACCGCGAACGGTCCGTGTTCCACCCGAAGCTCGGAGCCCTGCGCGATCATGCTCGGGTGAGGGGAAGGTCGTTGCCATTGCTGCGGGCGGCCGATCCCCTCCAGCTCGAACCGCATGGACCACTCCGGGTCGTTGCCACGCGGAGTGAGGGTGAATCCCAACGCATCGAACTGGAACCGCAGGTCCTGATAGCGATTGGGGGTCTTGAAGCCACCATAGCCATCGGGCCGCATGTAGTACTCCTGCCGTTCGATCACCTGCTGCAGGGAGGAGACCACACCCCAATGGACGGACGAGGTGGTGAAGCCCGGACCGGGGCCATCGGGTTGCGGCTGTTGCAGGGCCGGCGCAAAGCCAATGACCAAGGCAAGCAGAACGACCGCGCCGCCACCCCAGGCCAGCCCGGCATACGACCGGCCTCCGCGCCGCCGAGGCCGCCCGGTCGCATCCATGGAGCGTTCCATCCTGCCTGCAAGATCCCCATTGAACGGCACCTTGAGGATGCCGGATGGGGTGTACCGTTCAATGCGTAGCCAATGTTCCGCGGGATGGTCCCGGGCGCCATATTCATAGCACCTTTGTGACCGACCATGCGCGTCCACACCGACCTGGCCTCCTTCGCCCACGTCCGCAGACCGGTGCTCACCACGGGCACCTTCGATGGCGTGCACCGCGGGCACCGCACCATCCTGGACCGGCTCAACCAACGGGCCCGGCGCGATGACGGTGAAAGCGTGCTCTTCACCTTCCACCCCCACCCGCGCCTGGTGCTCTTCCCGGGCGACCAGGACCTGAAGCTGCTGAACACCCAAGAGGAGAAGATCGCCCTGCTGGAGGAGGCCGGGCTGGACCACCTGCTCGTGGTGCCCTTCAGCCGGCAGTTCTCCCGCATGCTGGCGGCCGACTATGTGCGCGAGGTGCTCGTGGGCGCCATCGGCGTGCATGCCGTCGTCATTGGTCATGACCACCGCTTCGGCCGGAACCGGGAAGGCGACCTGCACCTGCTGCGCCAGTTGGGCGAGGTGTATGACTTCGCCGTGGAGGAGATACCGGCCCAGGAGGTGGACCACATCACCGTGAGCAGCACGAAAGTGAGGAATGCCCTGGGCGAAGGCGATGTGCGCACGGCCAACGAGCTGCTGGGCTATGCCTACCCGCTTTCGGGCATGGTGGTGAAGGGGGACCAGATCGGACGCACGCTCGGCTATCCCACCGCCAACATCGGGTCCATCGACCCCCACAAGCTGGTGCCCGCCGACGGCGTCTATGCCGTCACCGTGGACCTACGTTCCGGCAACCACCGAGGCATGCTCTACATCGGTCCGCGACCCACCCTGGCCAACGCCAGCCGCACCGTGGAGGTCAACATCTTCGATCTGGACCGCGATCTGTACGGAGAGGCCATCACCGTGCGTTTCCATGAACGGATACGGGGCGACATGCGTTTCGATGGGCTGGAGGGCCTGAAGGAGCAATTGCACCGCGACCGCGAGGCCACGCTCCATCTCCTGAGCGACCGACCATGAACCGAACCACCCGCACCTCCGGACCACGCCTGCGGCCGCTCTGGGCGCTCACGCCCCTGCTGGTCCTGGCCTTCATGCTGGGGGCCGTGCGGGCCGATGCCCAGCTGCTGAGCTCCCTGCAACTGGACAGTGTGCGCACCTACCGCAGCCTGGAGCGTGCCCTGAAAGAGCCTGACCAGGTCTACAGCCTGGACCTTTCCAAACAGAAGCTGAAGGAGGTGCCGGAGGCGATGCGCCAATTGCGCAACCTCAACGTGCTCGACCTCTCCGGCAACAAGCTGAAGGAACTGCCCGCCTGGCTGGCCGAACTGCCCAACCTGCAGGAACTGCGCGTTTCACGCAACCGCTTGGTGCTGTTCCCCGAGGTGGTATGCAAGCTCACCCACCTGAAGCGGCTCGAC
>CAUJFM010000224.1 GCA_963169595.1 Bacteroidota bacterium
ATTCCTGGAAAGCGTGCACCCCGAGACCCACAAGGCGAACGCGACGGAGTTCGAGGCCACGGTGGCCACCAACATCGCCACCTGGCACTACCAGCACCAGACGCTGCACATCACCTTCGGCGATGGCAGTGTGTATGAGTACTACGGCGTGCCGGCCAACGTGTACAACAAGTTCGTGGGCACCAACGGCCAGCCGCGCTTCGCCCGCCGCCACATCTTCGGGGCCTTCCCGGGCCGCAAGGTGAGCGGTGCGAAGCCGAAGGAGTAAGCGGCCTTCCACCTTCCAAGCAACGAAGAAGCCCGGCTCATCACCGGGCTTCTTTCATCGGAGCGGGTTGGGATCACCCCCGCACCAGCTTCTTGTACTTCAAGCGCTTGGGCACGATGTCGCCCACACGCTTTTTGTAGTTCTCCTCGTACTCGCTGAAGCCGCCCTCGAACCAGTACACCTTGCTGTCGCCCTCGAAGGCGAGGATGTGGGTGCACACACGGTCCATGAACCAGCGGTCGTGGCTGATGATCACCGCGCAGCCGATATAGTCCTGGATGGCCTCCTCCAAGGCCCGGAGCGTGTTCACGTCCAGGTCGTTGGTGGGTTCGTCCAGCAGCAGCACGTTACTGCTCTGCTTCACGGTCATGGCCAGGTGCAGGCGGTTGCGCTCGCCCCCGGAGAGGATGCCCACCTTCTTGTTCTGATCGGTGCCGCTGAAGTTGAAGCGGCTGAGGTAGGCGCGCGAGTTCATCACCACGTTGCCGAAGGTGATGTTCTCCAGGCCACCGGTGAGCACCTCGTACACGGTCTTGTCCGGCAGCAGGTCCTTGTGGCTCTGGTCCACGTAGGCGATCTGCACGGTCTCGCCGATGGTGATGGTGCCGGTATCGGGCTTCTCCACACCCATGATCATGCGAAAAAGCGTGGTCTTACCAGCCCCGTTGGGACCGATGATGCCCACGATGCCGGCGGGCGGCAGCGCAAAGCTCAGGTCATCGATCAGCAGCCGTTCGCCGAAGCCCTTGCTCACGTTCTTGAACTCGATCACCTTGTCGCCCAGGCGCGGTCCGTTGGGGATGAAGATCTCCAGCTTGGCCTCCTTCTCCTTCACGCTCTCGCTCTGCATCTTCTCGTAGTTGGCGAGACGGGCCTTGCTCTTGGTGCGGCGGGCGCTGGCATTGCTTCGCACCCACTCCAGTTCCTGCTTCAGCACGCGCTGGCGCTTGCTCTCCTGCTTCTCCTCCTGGGCCAGGCGGGCGGTCTTCTGCTCCAGCCAGCTGGTGTAGTTGCCCTTGTAGGGGATGCCCTCGCCGCGGTCCAGTTCCAGGATCCAGCCGGCCACGTTGTCCAGGAAGTAGCGGTCGTGGGTGATGGCGATCACCGTGCCTATGTAATCGGCCAGGTGGTGCTCCAGCCAGGCCACGCTTTCGGCGTCCAGGTGGTTGGTGGGTTCGTCCAGCAGCAGGATGTCCGGGCTCTGCAGCAGCAGGCGGCACAAGGCCACGCGGCGGCGCTCACCCCCGGAGAGCACGCTGATCTTCTGGTCGGGCTCGGGACAGCGCAGGGCGTCCATGGCGATGTCCAGCTTCTGGTCGATCTCCCATGCACCCGTGGCTTCGATCCTGTCCTGCAGCACCCCCTGCCGCGCGATGAGCTTGTCCATCTTGTCGGGGTCGTTCAGGATCTCCTCGTCGGCGAACTTGTTGTTCACCTCCTCGTACTCCTTCAGCAGGTCCATGATGGGCTGCACGCCCTCGCGCACGATCTCGATCACGGTCTTGCTCTCGTCCAGCTCGGGCTCCTGCTCCAGGTGGCCGATGGTGTAGCCCGAGGTGAGGTGCACATCGCCATCGAAGTTCTTGTCCTTGCCCGCGATGATGCGCATGAGCGTGGACTTACCGGAGCCGTTGAGACCGAGGATGCCGATCTTGGCGCCGTAGTAGAACCCGAGGTAGATATCGTTGAGGATCTTCTTACCGGAAGGCAGGGTCTTGCCCACCTTCACCATGTTGAAGATTATCTGACGTCCTTCTTCTGCCATTGCTGTAGTCCTTTGGAAGTGCCGGCCTCACGACTTTCCGAGCCCCCTTCCGCATGAAGGGGCCGGGCCATGGATCACCGGAACCGGGCCGCGAAGATCATCGATCCATTCCGTTCCCCGACACGTTGCGGTGTGGTAAGGGCTTCGGGGTCCAGGTGATGGAAGCGCAGGACCTGCTCCAAGGTCCATTCCTGGTGCTCATCCACCACCACGTACACGGTGCCGTCCGGGCCGGGTGGGCCCGCCAAGGCCAACGGGTCCTGCTCACGCGACACCAGCTTGAACCCGACCAAGGCATCGCAGATCGGATCCCCATGGACGCGATCTTCTGGTGAAAGGTCCTTCAGTAATCCGTCCAGCAGGGCGTTCAGGTCGCGGTGGCGGGGGATCCGGTCCTGGATCACCGGCATGCCGAACGCTGCGAACAGCACCACGAGCACCAGGCTGGCCACGGCGGTGCGACGGCGTTTCTCGAACGCCGGATAGAGCTTGTCCTGCACGAACTTCAACAGGTAGAACAGGGAGATGGCCGAACTGAGGTGGAACAGGAACAGCGTGAACAGCCATTTGCGCGGCTGGCCCACATCGGCCAGCACCATCACCACCGGCACCGAGGTGAGCAGCAGGGCGAAGGCGAGCCGCCTGAACTTGGAGGAGATGAAGGCCGCATAGAGCAGCCCCACCAGGCCCGGTAGGGTGAGCCAGAGCGCGGAGGTCTCGGACAGGTACACCCACAGGTCCAGGGAGGCATCGGCATGGGTCAGCTTGAAGCGGTCCCACGAGCGCTCGGTATGGTCACCCTGGTGGAACAATTGATCGATGCCATGGGTGGAGATCACCGGAGCATACAGCAGCAGCGCAAAGGCGAGAGCGGCCACCACCGAGAAGGACCACCAGAGCATCCGGTCGGTTTGGGCGCGATCGCGGTCTGCCAGCAACGAGAGGAAGACCCATCCGTAGACCATGAGCATGCCGTAGAGCCCGGTGGGGACCGACCAGACACCCAGCGCTGCACAGCCGGCCAGCACCATGGCCGCGACCGGGCCGCCTTCCTTGATGAAGTACCGCCCCACCATCAACGCGGCGATCATGAAGAACCACGCCAGGGCGAATCCCCGCGACAGGGCCGTGAACTCGATGAGCCCGCCCGAACCGGCCACCATCGCCAGGGCCATGAGCGCGATGTAGCGGTTGAACATGGACCGCACGAAGAGGTAGAACATCGGCATCAGGAGGACGCCCGCCAGGAAGGCCGGCAGCCGAATGGACCAGGTGGAGAACCCGAACACGGCCGTGACCGCCTTCACGAGCAGGGTGTTCAGCACATGGTTGGAGTAATGGCTCATGTCCGAGACCACCACGTTCACCGAGCGGGTGGCGAACCGCACCACACCGGTGGCCTCATCGGCGGTGATCGGTTGGAACAGCATCCACCCGCGGAGCAGGGCGCCGGCCACGATCAGCAGGAGCAGCAGCCGCTTGTGCCCCGTGGAGGTCCGCTTCCAGTAGCGCGGAACCAGATCGCGCAGCTCCGCCACAAAGCGCGGCCAAGCGCCGGCCTGCATCGGTCTGCGCGATGAGCGCGACCGGCGCCGCCTGGTCTGGGAGGGCTCGAAGTAACCGCTGGGCATCCTAGGGAACTGGACCGATCACCGACGACCTGCCGGCCTCAGCGATGCACCTCGGTCATGGAGATGATGCTGTCCACCACGAACTTGCTGTGCCCCCGCCAGGGCACCGGTGCCAGGTATTCCCGGTAATGCAGGTTGAACTGGTTGCCGCTGTTCACCATGAGCTCCTGCGCCACCTTCTCATCGCTCACGGAGAAGAGGAACTCGAAGCTCTCCAAGGTGCCGTTCTGGCTGCGTATGCCCGTCTGGATCATCTTGCCCTCATAGGTCTTGAAGAGGATGCCTTTGTGCACCACATAGTTCAGCTCGCCGGCCTTCACCCCGGTGCCGAACACCCAGTAGTAGCGCACATAGCCCACCACGCCCAGCACCAGCACGAGCGTCAGGACGATCTTCCAGAGATGCTTCCGCATGACCGCGTCTTTGGTGCCCAAGATAACCGGCCGTGCCCAGCCCGCACCTGCCGCCGCTCATCCTTCCTCCCACACCGCTCATCACTATATGGTACTTTGCTTTGCATAGTACCAACCCATGCATATATGTTTGCATCGTCAAGTACCATACGCACCAGCCTAGCGAGCCATGAACGTGGAGAACACCAAAGCACAGATGCGGAAAGGCGTGCTGGAGTACTGCATCCTGAGCACACTGGCGCAGGATGAACTGTACCCGTCGGACATCCTGGCCCGGTTGAAGGAGGCGAAGCTGATCGTGGTGGAGGGAACGCTCTACCCCCTGCTCACCCGGCTGAAGGACGCAGGGCTCCTCACCTACCGCTGGGAGGAGAGCCGTTCAGGCCCTCCACGCAAGTACTACAAGCTCACCACGGTGGGCGACAAGTTCCTCAATGAACTGGACCAGACCTGGGACGAACTGAGCCAGGCCGTGAAAAAGACCACCCGGAAGAACGCACAACGATGAAAAAGACCCTCACAGCCAACATCAGCGGCACGGTGTTCCACATCGAGGAGGACGCCTACGACCGCCTGCACCGCTACCTGAACACCATCCGCGGGCAGTTCACCGGCACCGATGGCCGGGAAGAGATCATGGCCGACATCGAGTCGCGCATCGCCGAGCTCTTCACCGAGCGGCTGGACGGGCGCCGACAGGTGGTCTCCCTGGACGACGTGGACCATGTGATCGGCATCATGGGCCAACCGGAGGATTACATGATGGGCGAAAGCGGCACGGCGGATGAGGACCGGCAACAGCGCGCCCAAAGCGGCGCCTATGGCGGGCCTACCGCCGGCAAGCGCTTCTTCCGCCACCCGGAGGACAAGTGGGTGGGCGGCGTGCTCGGTGGACTGGGGGCCTACCTCAACATCGACCCGCTCATCCTGCGCCTGGTCTACCTCCTCTTCCTGTTCTTGGGCTTTGGCTTCCTCCTCTACCTCATCCTGTGGATCGTGGTGCCCAGGGCCGATTCCGCGGCGGACATGCTGCGCATGCGGGGTGAGCCGGTGAACGTGGAGAACATCAAGCGCATGTTCAACGAAGGCAGCGAGCGTTTCCAGCAGGGTGCGCGCAACATGGCCAGTGAAGCCGAGGAGTTGGGCAAGCGGTGGAGCCAGAGCGGCCAGCAGTGGGGCCAGGGCGCCGGCCGTGACCTCGAATCAGGCCTCAAGCGGCTCCTGAACGTGGTGGGCAGGATCTTCGGTGTGGTCTTCATGGTGGCCGGCGCGGTGCTCATCCTGGTCATCCTGGGTGCGCTCATCGGCGGAGGCACCTTCACCTACGACAACCTCACGGGCCTGGGGCAGGCCGGCCTCTTCGAGCTGGGTGCCGTGGTCTTCGACAGCAGTTCACAGGCCCTGTGGTTCATCACCTCCATCGCCCTGCTGGCCATCATCCCGGCCATTGGCCTGCTCATCGGCGGCGTCCGTCTCGTCACCGATTCCCGACCACCGGTTTGGATCCCCTGGACGCTCACCATCGCCTGGGTGGTGGCCCTCTTCGCAGCCATCGTCATCGGCACGCGGGTGGGCAACGACTTCAGCGAGGAACAGAGCATGGTACACGAGGTGGACCTGGTGCAGCCTGCGGGGCAAACGCTCTACCTGGACCTGCACGACATGCGCGGGACCGGTGACGGCTGGGAGGTGAAGTACAAGCACGGCCGCGTGGATTGGGACATGGAAGGGCTCCGCATCACCGATGACAGCATCCATGGGGCCTGGGCACGACTGGATGTGGTGCCGAGCACCGACAGCCTCTTCCACCTCCAAGTGGAGCGCGAGGCGAACGGACGTACGGAGAAGATGGCCCTGGCCCGTGCCTCGCACACCAGCTTCACCTACGTGCAGACCGATTCCCTGGTGCGCTTGAGTCCGTGGGTGGACATGCCCCGTGCGGACAAGTTGCGGGCCCAGATGGTGAAATTCGTGTTGCATGTGCCCGTGGGCCGTGCGGTGCACTTCAACGGCGGCATGGGCCTGATGCTCCACGATGTGGACAATGTGAGCAACACGCTGGACGAGGACATGGTGGGCCGCACCTGGACGATGACCACCAACGGCCTCAGCGACGGGGTGCGCCCGGAGGACGTGCCCGACGACCTCCCCTCCCCGGCCGCAGTGGACAGCGCTATGCAGCGCACCGTGGTGTCGACGCACGTACGACGCTCACCGCTGCCCAACGTGCTGACCCTGTTGCACTGCACCTGGAACTGATCGTTCCGCGCGGCGCGCAGTGAGGGCTGAATAGCTGCGCGGAACCTGTCGCCCTGCGGGCCTTGTGCCGGCGGGGCGACCTCTTTTCCGGCGATCGCTCAGCGGGCGGTCAGCACCACGGTGCCGCTGCGCTCACCCTCGGTCGTCCGCACCGTGACCCGGTAGGTGCCCGGTGCAAGCCCGGTCAGGTCCGCCACATCGATCACGCCACCGGAAAGTACCAACGACCGGGAGGCCACCAACCGGCCATCCGAAGCGTGCACCAGGAGATACGCCTTGCCCACCAGGTCAGGCACCTGCATCTGGAACACACCCTCCGTGGGGTTCGGCATGAAGCGCAGGGGACTGGTGGTCGCAGCCTCCGCGATGCCCACCGGCAGCAGTGCGCCCTCGGCCGCGTTCAGGGTGTAGGCCGTGCCGTTCTGGCGATGTGAGATGAAACCCACCACCCGCAGGTTGGCGATGTTCCATTCCACCGGCAGCACACGGCTCCAATTGGTGCTGTACAGAGTGCCCGCGATCGGTGAAGCGGGGACCACACCGCCCTGTCCCTGCACACCTCCGAAGACCTCGCGCACCACCTGCTGGTGCACGTAGTTCGCCGGAGCGTTCTGCTGGTTCCCCGGGACATCATCCTCCAGCAGGTAGGCGTTCAATGTGAACTCCCCATTGAAGGCATATTCGAACCCGGCGGACACGGTGATGGACAACTCGCGGGTCCACGGATTCACCGTGGCGTCGATGAGCACACCGGCCGGCGACACGCCCTGCTGCCGTTCGGTCAACTGGGCCTCCCATAGGTCGTAGCTCGGGTTCGGGGCATAGAGCCCATATTCCCCCTGGTCCATCACGCCAGCCGGTGTGTAGGTGACGTTGTACTGCCCGAAATAGGTCGAGCTGGTCCCCGTGCTGTACTCATCCACCGCGTGGTGCTTGGCCACGATCACGCCCTCCTGCGCATCGAGCAGGTTGGTGGTGGAATTGGCCGGCGGACAATTGGGGCACCAGGTGGCCGTCCAGGCATCGAGCAGCACGGTCTTCTCCACCCACGAAGCGATCGCGGTCACCGGGAAGGTGAGGGTGTCGTTGGCCGGGTTGGTCTCTCCCATCCCCACCACCCAGATCTTGAGCACGCCCGCACCAGCGGTGGGCCGGTTGAAAGGGACCGGATGCGTGTAGGGCCAGTACTGGTTGCCGGTGATCCCCGTGGTGCTCTGCCAGGGGCCTTCGTTCACCACATCATTGTTCCAACGCCAGTCCACGCGGAAGGTCGTGAGCGGGGTGCTCGACAGGTTGCGCACGCGCACCGCGATGGTGTTGTCCGTGTTGGTGCGGATGAAGCGCGGCAGGTAGTAGTTCGTGAGGTAGGCGTTCTGGGCGGAGAGCAGTCCGGCGGCGATCATGACCGTGCCGGTGACCAGGGAGCGCAGGGTATCGCGCATGTGCAAGGTGCCTTGGAATGTGGATGACGAAGGTAAGCGTCAACCCACGCCTCGGACCGGGCACGTACCTTCGCCGCAACCCCGACCCCATGAGCAAGGCCGCCAAGATCAAGCAGTTCGACCCGAACAGTCCGGCATCCGTCAACGCCAACATGTACGGCCTGCCCTTCACGGCCGAAGAGAGCGACATCGTGCTGGTGCCCGTGCCCTGGGAGGTGACCACCAGCTACGGCGGGGGCACCTCGCGGGGTCCCGAGGCCATCCGGGAGGCCAGCTTCCAAGTGGACCTTTTCCATCCCGAATTCCCGGAGCTCTGGAAACGGGGCATCCACCTGGACGAGGTACCCAAGGCCCTGCTGGACCAGAGCAAGGCCCTGAAGAAGGAGGCCCAGCAGGTGATCGATGTGCTGGTGGAAGGCGGCAGCGCGAAGGAGCAGGACAAGGCGCGCAAGGCCTTGGAGCGCATCAACCTGGAGTGCGCCGTGATGAACGACTGGGTGGAGCAGCGTTGCGGCTACTGGCTGGACCAGGGCAAATTGGTGGGCCTGGTGGGCGGTGACCATAGCACGCCGCTGGGGTTCTTCCGCGCCCAAGCGGCACGGCACAAGTCCTTCGGCATCCTGCACATCGACGCGCACCTCGACCTGCGCATCGCCTATGAAGGCTTCACCTACAGCCACGCCAGCATCATGTACAATGCGCTTTCCCTGAAGCCAGTGAACAAGCTGGTGAGCGTGGGCATCCGCGATTTCTGCGAGCAGGAGAACACGGTCTTCCTGAAGGAGAAAGGCCGGGTGCGCATCGTGCGCAGCGCCGACATCCGTCGCCAGCAATACGACGGCATCACTTGGCGGGAGCAATGCGATGCCATCATCGAATCGCTTCCGGAGAAGGTCCACATCAGCTTCGACATCGATGGGCTCGATCCCACCCTCTGCCCCAACACCGGGACCCCGGTACCTGGTGGCTTCCAGTTCGAAGAGGCCACCTACCTCCTATCGCGCCTCGCCGCCAAGCGCACGGTGATCGGTTTCGACCTGGTGGAGGTGAGCCCCGGCAAGGATGAATGGGACGCCAACGTGGGCGCCCGCTTGCTGTGGCACCTGTGCGGGGTGCTCGCTGGAAAGAAGTAGTCCGTACGCGGAAGTGCCCCATCACGGGCATTCAGCATGTGTGGTCACTGCGTGTCCCACGCCTGCTGCAACGCACCCAGGAAGGTCGAGCTATGCTGGGCGCCGCTCACACTGAGCCGGCGGTCGAACACGAAGAAGGGCACGCCACGGACACCGATGCGGCGGGCCTCCGCCTCATCGGTGCGCACCGCTTCCGTGAACGCATCGCTGGCCAGCAGGGCGGTCACCTCCGCCGCCTCAATGCCCACCTCGCCGGCCAAGCGCACCAAGGTCGGGCCGTCCGCCAGATGGGCACCCTCGCAGAAATAGGCCTTGAACAGGCGCTCCTTCATGGCATCACCCTTGCCTTTGCTCTTGGCGAGCTGCAACACCCGGTGCGCATCAAAGCTGCTGCCCATCACGGCGATGTCCATGCGGTAGTCCAGTCCCACGGTCCGCGCCCGGTCCACCACGCCTTGCACACGTGAGCTGGCCTCTTCGCGTGTGATCCCGTACTTGCTCGCGAGCATGCCGTACATGTCCTCGGGGCTGCGCGTGGGCGCATTCGGGTCCAGCTCGAAACTGCGCCACACCACGCGGACCTTGTCCCGCTGCGGGAAGCGCGCCAGAGCGGCCTCCAGTTCGCGCTTGCCGATGTAGCAGAACGGACACACCACGTCGCTCCACACCTCCACCACCAGTTCCTTTTCCATCTTGGTCTGTTGCCGGGCAACCATTGCGGAGTCCTGTCCACTGGTCAGCAGCACCAGCCCGCAACAGGCCAGGAGCGCAGCTTGGATCATCCTCCATGTTCCCATGCGGTGCAAAGATCGAGCACCCGGCTCAACAGTGCGGCGTGAAGAAATGTCAACGGGCTCCACGCATGCAGCGGACCTGTGCGTTTGCTTTACAGCGTCGAGCATGAGGATCCCTGTCCGGTGGTCTTGGGCCCTGGCCCTGTGGTGGTGCGGCCTGGTCGTGCCGGTGGTCGGTCAACCGACCTGGCGCGTGGACAGTGCCATGGCCACCTGGCCCATGCAACAAGCCTTGGAGCGGGACCGCATCGTGACCCCACCGGGCGTGGTGCGCGCCATGCAGACCCGCGACCTGGCCCGCACCCTGGAGCGTGACGCGCCCGGCATCCCGGTGTTCGCGGACAGCCTGGTGGCCTACTACGTGGACCTGTATGGTGAGCGGTATCGCGACCAGTTCAGGGCCATGCTGGGCCTCGCCGACCACTACCACCCCTTGATCGAGGCGCGGCTGGCGCAAGCCGGCCTGCCCAAGGAACTGGCCCTTCTGCCCATGGCCCTCAGTGGCATGAACACCCTGGCCGGCTCGCAACAGGGACAGGCCGGACTGTGGATGCTGAGCTGGCCGGTGGCCGTACGGCAGGGCTTGGTGGTGACCGCCGAAGAGGACCATCGCCGTGATCCGATGCTCGCCACACTGGCCGCCGTGGCCGACATGGAGCACACCTATGCCCGCCTGAAGGACCCGGTGCTGGCCTTGGTGGCCGTGGCCTGCGGACCGGCGAACATGGAACGTGCACGTGTGCGTAGCGGCGGAGCCCGGGACCTCGCCACCCTGTCACGCCACGTGGACCCGGCACAGCGCGATATCCTTCCCCTGTTCATGGCCTTCCTGCACCTGGCGGCCCATGCGCAGGAGTTCGGCATTCGGCCCATGGCCGTGGAGCCTGTGGAACCCTTCGACACGCTGCGCCATGACCACCCGCTGCACATGGACGTGGTCGCCGGCCTGCTGGGTCATCCACGCGCCCGGCTGGAGGCCTTGAACCCCGTGTGGTATGCGAACAAATGGCCCGCCCATGCCACCATCCATCTGCCCCAGGGCGACCGTGACCGGTTCCAGCTACTGGTCGATTCCATGGTGCGCCTGGAGGAACGCAACCTGCAACTGGCCGAACGCACGGTGACACCCGGCGAGGACCGGGTGGACCGCCTGCCCGATGGACGCGAGGCCATTCATTACCGCGTGCGGCCCGGCGATCACCTCAGTGGCATCGGTGAACGGTTCGGTGTGCGGGTATCCGAGATCAAACACTGGAACAAGCTCCGCAACGACCACATCGATGTCGGTGAACTGCTGAAGCTGTACGTGACCCCGGCGCGTCGTGCTCGGTACGAGGGCGAGAATGATGGCCCGCCGGTGACCAATGAAGCTCCGGACGCATCGAGCGCCACCTTCACCTGGTACACCGTGCGGAAGGGGGATTCCCTGTACGCCATCGCCAAACGCCATCCAGGCGTGAGCCCGGAGGACCTCATGCGCTACAACGGCATCTCCGATGGCATCCGCCCCGGTCAACGCATCAAGATCCCTGCACAGCGATGAGACCGGCCTGGACACTGCTCTTCATGCTGGCCGTGCTCGCGATGGTGGCCGTGATCGGCGAGCTCATGCCCCGCGAGGGCATCCCCGTTGGGAATGCCTTCACCCTGCGCTTCCCCACCGTGAAGCAGGTGCTCTTTCCGGAGAAACAGGAGCTCACCGACATCAGCTTCATCCTTGAGGTGCCCACGGACAGTGTGGAGGTGGATACGGTGGCCGAAACCCTCCCCGCGCTCGAGTTGGATGGCAAGCCGGTGACGATCGATGCGGGCCGCCTGGCACCGCTCGCCGATCGCATCCGGCTCCACTACCCGAACGATGACCGCAGCGTGCTGCATCCCTTCTTCGCCGCGCTCGAAAGTGCGCCCGGCACGCCGCATCCGGTGCGGATCCTGCACTACGGCGATTCGCAGATCGAAGGCGACCGCATCACGGCCTACCTGCGGAACAAGCTGCAAGGGCTCTTCGGCGGGACCGGACCGGGCCTGGTCTCGGTGGTGGAGATCAGCCCGCATTTCAGTGTGGAGCATGAGGCCTCCGAGAACTGGGATCGCTACAGCGTGATGGAGCGCAACGGCCCGGCCCGGAAGAAGGCCCGGTTCGGCACCATGGGCGCCATGGCCCGCTTCACACCCGTGCTGCCAGACACCGTGGCCCCGGATACGGTGCAGCATACCGCGTGGATCACGCTGAGACCGCAACGTGCCAGCTACGCACGGACACGGACCTGGCAGCGCTGCCGGTTGTGGCTGGGCGATCATCGCACGCCCCTCACCCTCACCGTGGAGGCCGATGGCGTGCAGGTGGGGACCGAGGTGATCGAACCGACCACCCAGGTGCTGGAACGGCAGTGGAGCTTCGCCACGCCGCCGGGTGAAGTGAAGATCACCTTCAGCGGACAGGATTCGCCCAACGTCTACGGCATCTCCCTGGAAAGTCGCAACGGTGTGGTGATGGACAACCTGGCCATGCGCGGGGCCTCCGGACTGGAGCTGCGGGCCACGGACCAGGGCATCCTGCGCACGATGACCGCATCACTGGATCCCGGGCTGGTCATCCTGCAATACGGTGGGAACGTGCTGCCGTACATGAAGAGCGTGGAACAGGCCCAGGACTATGGGCGCGCGATCGGTGCGGACATCAACCGGATCAAGCGCATGCTGCCCGGAGCGGCGGTGCTCGTGATCGGCCCCAGCGACATGAGCATCAAGGAAGGTGATCTCTATGTCACACGGCCCTTCCTGGAGGACGTCCGCGATGCGATGAAGGCGTCCACCCTGGCGGCCGGGGGCGTGTTCTGGGACATGTACGATGCCATGGGCGGACGCAACAGCATGGTGAGCTGGGTGGAGGCCGATCCGCCCCTGGCCGCCGAGGACTACACGCACTTCAGTCCGCTCGGGGCGCGCAAGATCGCCGAGCTCTTCCACGAGGCCCTGCTCACCGACATCGCCCTGTACCAGAAAAGCCGGCCATGATCATCCGCCCCATCATCAGCCTGCTGCTCCTGTGCGCGACGATCACGGCCTGGGGCCAGCCTTCGCCGGTGCGTCCACCGGAGCGGCCCTTCCTCAACCTGGCAGCCAACCGGCTGAGCGTGGAGGATGAGCCCGCTTCGTGGCAGCGACTGCATCAGCGGTTGGACGAACTGTTCCTGGAGGGCCGCGGACAGCTGAACGTGGTGCACGTCGGGGGATCGCACGTCCAGGCCGACATGTGGACGATGCAACTGCGCCATCGGCTGCAGGGCACCGTTCCCGGTGTGCGCGCCGGAAGGGGCTTCATCTTCCCCTACAACATGGCGAAGAGCAACAACCCCTACTGGTACCTGCCGGAATACACGGGCTCCTGGACAGCGCTGCGCAACGTGACGCCCAACGACACCTCGGCCCTGGGCCTGGCGGGCATCCGTGTGACCACGCGCGATACCCTCACCCACCTGAAGATCAGTTTCCGCGGTGATGCGTATCCGGGCTACACGGCGGACCGTGTGCGCGTGCTGCACCGCATGGACAGCAGCTATGAGGTGCATGCCTGGTCGCCGGACAGCACGCTGCGCATCAGCCGTCGCGTGGTGGCGGAGGAAGGCTACACCGAGTTCCTGTACGACCGCCCCTGCGACACCATCCGCCTGCGCTTCCAACGCACGGACACGCTCACCCAGCGGCAGTTCACCCTGCGCGGATTGATCCTGGACAGCAACGACCCCGGGGTGTTCGTGCATACCTGCGGCGTGAATGGCGCCAGCACACGCGCCTGGCTGCGGTGCCAGGACCTGGCCCGCGAGCTCGCCCTCGTCAGCCCGGACCTGGTGATTCTTTCCATCGGCATCAACGATGCGCACGACCCCGACTTCTCCCCCGCCGTGTACGAGGCCAACTACCGGGCGTTGATCGCACGTATCCGCAGCGTGGCCCCCGACGCGGCCATCCTGCTCACCACGAACACCGACAGCTACATCAAGCGCAAGCACCCCAACCGGAACGCCGATGCCGTGCGCGACGTGATGCTGCGGCTGTCGGCCACGGAACAGGTCGCCGTGTGGGACACCTACGCCGTGATGGGCGGGCAGGGCAGCATCCGCATCTGGGAGAAGGCCGGCTTGGCGCAAGGCGACCGCATCCACCTGAAGCGTGAAGGTTATGTCCTGCTCGGCGACCTGCTGTACATGGCGATCATGGAACACTACGGCCAGCACCTGCGCACTGGAGATCACTAGGCATCCATCCTCCCCGTGGACATGACGACCAGCCTCCTCCCCGCCACCTTCGACCTGCGGACCTTGTTCCAGTTCGACACGGCGGCTCCGCTGATCTTCTCACGCTTCCAGTTCTGGGGCCTCTTCGTGCTGGTGTTCGCCGTGTTCACCCTGGTCCATCGACGCAGCCTGTTGCGCACCGGTTGGCTGGTGGCCGTGAGCCTCTTCTTCTACTGGAAGACCAGCGGCCTGTTCGTGGGCCTGCTCGGCTTCTCCATCCTGTTCGACTTCCTGTTGGGCAAGGCCGGTGGAGAGGCGCGGACGCTCGTTCGCAAACGCCTCATCCTGGCCACGAGCGTCACCATCAACCTGCTCCTGCTCACCTACTTCAAGTATGCCCACTTCGTGGTGGAGAACATCAACGCGATGTTCCACACCTCGTTCGAACCGGTGAACTTCTTCGCGGCCTGGGCCAATGCGGCGTGGGACGCGCACTTCGTGGAGAACAAGATCCTGCTGCCCGCCGGCATCAGCTTCTACACCTTCCAGTGCATCAGCTATGCGGTGGACATCTACCGCGGCACCGTGAAGCCGGTGCGGAACCTGCTCGACTTCGCCTTCTACCTCAGCTTCTTCCCCAAGCTTGCCACCGGCCCCATCATGCGGGCCTCCGAGCTCATCCCGCAGATCCACAAGCCCTATGAGCTGACGCGCGTCCAGTTCGGCATCGCCGTCTTCTGGATCCTCAACGGCCTCGTGAAGAAGGTGATCCTCGGCGACCACGTGGCCGTGAACTTCGTGGACCGCGTGTTCTCCGATCCCTCGCGGTTCACGGGCTTCGAGAACGTGATGGCCCTGTACGGGTATTCCTTGCAGGTCTACGCGGACTTCAGTGGCTACACCGATATCGCCATCGGTGTGGCGATGCTCATGGGCTTCACCCTCTCCACCAACTTCAACAGCCCCTACAAGGCCCGTAACGTGGCCGATTTCTGGCGGCGCTGGCACATGACGCTGAGCGGCTGGCTGCGCGACTACCTCTACATCCCCATGGGCGGCAATCGCGGTGGCTCGCTCTTCTCGTGGATCATGCTGGCGGTGATCGGCACGGCCGTGATCCTGCTTACCGGCTGGTGGTGGCTGCCTGCGGTCTACCTCTCGGCGGTGGCCCTCTTCGCGGTGCTGTCCCGCTATGTACCCGGACTGGACCGCGCGGTGACCACGAACCTCAACCTCCTGATCACGATGCTGATCGGCGGGCTCTGGCATGGTGCCAGCTGGATGTTCGTGATCTGGGGCGGGCTGAACGGCCTGGGGCTCGTGGTCTACAAGTGGTGGAAGAAGATCAGTCCGTGGGGGAAGAGCACCCACTGGATCGCCCATGTTTGGGTGGTCTTCCTCACCTTCTCCTTCATCACGTTCACGCGCATCTGGTTCCGCAGCGACAGCCTCGACACCGCCAACGCCGTGCTGCACCAGATCGCCAACAACTTCGGACTGGCGGTGGCCGGCGATGTGCTCTGGGCCTTCCGCAGCGTGTTCCTGGTGATGCTCCTCGGCATGGTGGTGCACTGGCTACCCGAACGCGTGAAGAGCGCCTACCGCACGCGATTCTCCCAGCTGCCCCTGTGGGCCATGGGCGTGGCCTGCGTGGTGGTGGTGCTCCTGGTGTACCAGGCCGTGACCGCGGAGATGGTCCCCTTCATCTACTTCCAGTTCTGAGCGTGCCGGGAAGCGGCTAACTTTTCGCCATGTCCAGCGCGGACAAGGTCTACGACCACATCGTCATCGGCTCCGGGTTCGGCGGCAGCGTGAGCGCCATGCGCCTGGCCGAAAAGGGCTACGATGTGCTGGTGCTGGAGAAGGGCAAACGCTGGAAGCC
>CAUJFM010000225.1 GCA_963169595.1 Bacteroidota bacterium
CCAGCGGACGGCTGTCGGTCTTGCAGCTCTCCAGCACGCCCACGGCGTCCACGATCACGAAGTGCGTTTTGTTGGTGGTGGCGCTGGGGGTCACCTTGCGCAGGCCGTCGGCATCCAGGGTGCGCGTGCCGCGGCCCTTCATCTGCTCGAAGTAGTTCTTGCTCTTCACATCGCGCATGAAGAGGAGCAGCTCCAGCGGCCGCACGTCGGTGCCGGTGGCGATCATGTCCACGGTGACGGCGATGCGCGGGTGGTAATCGTTGCGGAAGCGGGCCAGCAGGCTCTTGGGATCCTCCTCGGTGCTGTAGGTGATCTTCTTGCAGAACGCGTTGCCTTCGCCGTACTCCTCGCGCACCACCTGGATGATGTCGTCCGCGTGGCTGTCGGTCTTGGCGAAGATGAGCGTCTTGGGCACTTCCGTGCGGTGGGGGAAGATCTCCGTTTCCACCGCCTGCTTGAAGGCCTTGATCACCGTGCGGATCTGGCTGGGGTTCACCACATCGCGGTCCAGCTGGGTGCCGGTGTAGCTCACGTCCTCATCGGCCTGCTCCCAGCGCTTGGTGCGCGTGAGGCGGTCGCGCTTGTCGATGTACTGCTGCGCCTTGATCTGCCCGCCCTGCTTGGTCACCTTGGTCTCGATCACGTAGGCGTCGTGCCCCACGTTCACGCCATCGGCCACGGCCTGCTCGTGCGTGTACTCGCTCACCACGTTCTCGTTGAAGAAGGCGTAGGTGCGTGCATCGGGCGTGGCGGTGAGGCCTACCAGGTAGGCATCGAAGTACTCCAGCACCTGCCGCCACAGGTTGTAGATGCTGCGGTGGCACTCGTCGATGATGATGAGGTCGAAGAACTCGGGCGGGATGCGCGGGTTGTAGGCCACCGGTGGCGGCTCCTTCGTCCCGATGGCACTGGCCACATCGGCACCTGCGGTCTCCTCGGCCCCTTCCGCCAGCTCTTCCCCCTGCAGGATGCTGTACATGCGCTGGATGGTGCTGATGCACACCTGCGCGCCGGGGTCGATGAAGCTGCTGCTGAGCCGCTGCACGGCGTACAGCTCGGTGAACTTGCGCTTGTCGTCGTTGGGCGTGTAGCTCTGGAACTCCTGCTCGGCCTGTTCGCCCAGGTTCTTCGTGTCCACCAGGAAGAGCACGCGGCGCATGCGCACGGGCGGCTTCAGCAGGCGGTACACGCTGGTGATGGCGGTGAAGGTCTTGCCGCTGCCGGTGGCCATCTGCACCAGCGCGCGCGGCTTGTTCTGGCTGAGGCTCTTCTCCAGGTTGGTGATGGCGTTCACCTGGCAGGCGCGCAGGCCGGTGGGATCCAGCCCCGGGAACTTGGTGAGACGTGTGCGCAGGCTGTCCTCCTTGAGCCACTCCTGCAAACTCTCCGGCCGGTGGAAGCTGAAGACCTCGCGGGCGCGGGGCTTGGGGTCGCGCAGGTCCCAGTGCCGCGTCACCTCGCCGGTGCTGAGGTAGATGAAGGGCAGCGTGCTCTGGCCGATGGTCCAGCGGAGCTTGGCGCTGGCGTAGCCGGTGGCTTGCTCCTCGTGCACGGTGAACTTCTCGGCCTCGGTGGGCTTCTTGGCCTCCACCACGCCCACGGGCACGCGGTCCACGAAGAGGATGTAGTCGGCGGGGCCCACGTCGGTGTCATACTCGCGCACGGCCACTCCCAGCGATGCCGAGGGGTTGAAGGCCTTCTTGTCCTGCACGGCCCAGCCTGCGGCCGTCAGCATCTGGTCGATGCGCTCGCGGGCCTGTTGTTCGGGGTTGAGGTTGGGGGCCATGGGGCGCTCAATTTAGTGATCCAGCTCCGACAAAAACCGTCGTTGCACACACTTCATCTCTTACGCCTCAGCCCCCTTAGGTGATAGATGTTCCCACCCTCGTGGGTCCGGTTGCTCAACCTGGGGTAACACCTGTAGCCGAGTACCAAGCAGCCTATGGCCTGAAAGGCCCAAGCTCCAGGTTGCCGCACCTGCTTCGTAGGCAAGGCCAAGCGGCATTCAGGCCGCTCAGCCGCTTGACCAAGGACCACAAAACCCCTTGCGCTCCGCGCATCTGTTGCCGGGCACCCAGAGGCCTCTGACCTGGAAGTCCCAAGGCAAGGTGGCGCACCTGCGTGCCGGAGGCCAGGCCAAGCCGTGAATAGGCCCATGGGCAGCGGACCACAAGGCCTGTTGCGCTCCGCGCACCCGAAGAACCATTGGGCCGATGGCCGGGCAAGAGGTCCGTGGGCATGAGGTGGCGGCAGCCAAGTGGTCGGTGGTCCAGGGCGGTCCGGCAGGAAAGGTGGGCCAGGGCAAAACGGGTGGAACAGGTGGGTTAAAGGCCACCCATACTGTGAATTACCGTGTTCATAAAAAGGCGGCATACTGGTGATAATACACTTGACAACAGGGCATACCGAAGTTGTTCCTTCGGGCCATCACCGGAGCGCATGGAACGAACGATCGCCTTGGGACATGCCTGCCGAACCCGGGTGGCCGATGGCGGTGAGCGGTTCACCATGCGTGCGGTGTGGAGCACGTACCGAACAGGAACCAACCTTTTGACGCATGCACCGCCACACGAAGACCGAACGCCACACCCTGGCCTTGTTGGACGAGCACCATGTCTTGCGCGAAGCGCTGGGCCACTGGCTGGTGAGCCACGGGCCCTATGAGGTGGCCTGGAGCGGTACCCGGGTGGATGAGCTGATGGCCGCCATGGACAAAGGCCTTCGGCCGGACATGGTGGTGCTGGCGCTGCGTCCGCCGGACGAGGCGGGGTTCAAGGCCCTGGAGCGGATGAAGGACGAACGCCCGGACCTGCGCTGCACGGCCTACACGCACCGGAAGGACGAGGCCACCCTGATCCGGGCCTTCCGCAGTGGCGTGCAGGTGCTGGTGTACGATGGCATGGAGCCGAACACCGTGCTGCACGCCTTGGCCACGGCCATGGAGGGGGCCGTGGTGCACACGCCCGATACGCAGCGCCTGCTGCTGGAGAACCCCGATGGCCTCACGCCCGAGGAGCGGCGGCGTCAGCGCCTGCTGCGCGAGATCAGCGAGCGCGAGCTGGAGGTGCTCGAGGCATTGGTGAAGGACCCGGACCACACCAGCACCACCCTGGCCCAACGGTGGCGCATCAGTGCGCGCACCGTGGAGGGCTACATCGGCTCGCTCCTGGGCACCTTCGGGGTGAGCAGCCGGACGGCCCTGGTGGTGGCCGCCATCCGGTTGGGGGTGGTGCGGGTGTAAGGGTGAACGGCCCTCGTCCACCACATGATGGTGCCGTGGTCCCGGCGCACGACCTGCTGCCGCGGCGGCGTGGCTCTGTAGAACTACCCCGTGACCCTATCGAGTTGCGGCGCCACTCTATTGTGCCGCATCGTGACCATTTATAGCTGTGACCACAACCTTTAGAGCTACACCGTGGCCATTTATCGCTGCGACGTCACCCTATAGAGCTGCACCGTGGCCATATATGGCTGCGTCGTTACCCTTTAGAGGCACGTCGTGGCTATTTATCGCTGCGTCGTCACCCTGTAGAGCTATGGCGTGGCTATAAATAGCTGCTTCGTCACCCTAAAGAGCTGCACCGTGACTATTTATCGCTCCGGCGTCACCCTATAGAGCTGCACCGTGGCTATTTATTGTTGCATCGTCACCCTATAGAGCTGCACCGTGGCTATTTATCGCTGCGGCGTCACCCTAAAGAGCCACGTCGTGGCTATATATAGCTGCGTGCTTACCCTATAGAGCTACGTCGTTATCCTATAGAGCTACGCCGTCACTATTTATAGCTGCTTCGTGACCCTACAGGGGAATGGGCCTCAGGAGGTGTTCCCCGCGGGAATGGACCATGGAGCCTTGCCTCTGGAAAGCCCTTTCGTCAAGGTCCTCATCGTTATTTACGTAATTCAACGCCACATCCAGTACGTAATTCCCGCATGGTTCCGCCGTCACCATTTCCGGAACCAAACGAATAAAGGCGTGTGTCGGAAATGTCTCCGGCACCTAAAACCAACCTACACCATGAAACAGGTGTATATCGTCAAGCTGGGCCTCATCGGCCTCACCCCCACGGCCCTGGTGGAAAAGGGACGGACCTTGGTGGAGAAGTGCACGGGCAACACGAACGTGACCCTGCCCACGAACTTCCTCACCGACCTGGGCGCGGCGTGCACCGCGCTGGAACAGGCCAACATCGCCGTGCGGGACAACGGCGGTCGTGCGGACCATGTGACCCGCGCCGCCCGCGTGGCGGACGTGGAGAACCTGATCCGCGAACTGGCCGGTTATGTGCAGGCCCAGTGCGAGGGCGACCATGAGAAGATCGCCAGCACGGGCTTTGGTGTGCGCAAGCAGCCCAGCCCGGTGGGTGTGCTGGGCGCCCCCACCAACGTGCGCGCCCGTCGCGGCAAGCTGCCCGGCGAGATCCACGTGATCTGGGACGGCGTGTACGCCCGCTTGTTGTACGGACTGTACTACACCGAGGGCGACCCGAAGGACGAGGGCTCGTGGAAACTGCTGGTGCAGACCAGTAAGAACCGCTACACGGCCACGGGTCTTACCTCGGACAAGGTGTATTACTTCCGTGTGCAGGCCATCGGCGCGGCAGGTGCCGGCGAAATGAGCGACAGCGCCTTCGCCAAGGCCGCTTAACAGGACGCAAAAGACAACGTCCGAAGATGCCCCAAGACCTCAGCCCCGGGTCCGCCCATTGCACGGTGGGCGGAACCCGGGGCGGGTCATGTGGTGCACGGACAAAAGAACCGAACGCCATGCAACAGCCCAACACACCCCAACGCAAGCCGGCTTCGCGCGCCCCGCACCTGGTGGCCTATGAGCAGGAGTACCTGGCCTGGTACCAACGCGAGAACAGCACCACCGGCGAGCCCTTCGACCCCGGCCCCCTGGTGGCCGCCGCCCGCCGCCAGTGGCGCCAGTGGCCCCACCTGATCGCGGCCCTGGAGCGCTGCACCATGCGCTTCCCGGAGTCGCTGCTCTACGACCACTTCGTCCCCCGCCGGGTGCAGCGCCTCAGTTGGAAGTTCGCCGGCACCTACTTCCTGGACCACACACCGTGGGGCGAAGTGGCCCTGGACGTGATCCACGATCCGGACAACCCCGGCGGCTTCCTGATCGGCGGCATGGAATACTTCGAACGGATCATGACCTGGCCGATGAACAAGTATGGCGACCTGGTGCCCCCGGGCTCACCGGACGCCATACCCCGCAAACACCGCGCTTGAGCCATGCGCATCGCCCCCCTGCAACCGCATGAACTGCCCTGGCAATGGCCACGCGGTCTGCTGGCGCGCGTGCGCTGGCACCTGCACACGCCCTACGCCACGGTGCTGGCCGCCTGGCAGGGGGAGCAGCTGGCCGGCCTGGCCACCGGCTGGCGCCTTAACGAGGCCGCGTGCATCACCACGCTGTACGTTCAGCCCGATGCACCCACCGTGTACACCGCGCTCGCCGAAGCATTGCTCGCCGCCCTGGTGCCCGATGAAGCGCCCTGCGTGGTGCATGCCACCCCCGCACACGTGGCACGCTGGACGGCGCTCGGCTTCACGCCCCACCATGAACTGCTGCGCGTGGGGCCCGTGCGCTTCACCGCCGCGCAACAGGCGGCCGTGGTGGCCTTGGAGCCGCACCACTGGCTGGCGGTGTTCCGCCTGGACCGCACCGCCACCGGGCTGGACCGCCGTCCGCTGCTGCTGGAGCACGACTACCTGGCCCAGGTGTACGAGGAGGCGGGCCGCGTGCGCGGCTTCCTGATGCCGCTGCTGGGCCAGGGGCTCATCGTGGCCGATGCCCCGCACGTGGGCCTGGAGCTGCAGCGCTGGCTCCTCCCGGTGCAGCCCCAGCTGCTGCTGCCCGCCACCAGTCCCGCGCTGCCCACGCTCACGGAACGCTCCGGCACCCGCACCACCGAAGCGGTGTGCCTGGTGCGCGGCACGCTGCCCCACCACGCGGACATGCTCTACGCCGAGCCTTACGGGCCGGTGGATGGAGCGTGGGAGGAGGAGTGAACGCTGTAGATGGATGAACGAGCGAAGGCCCCGCCTGGCGGGGCCTTTGTCATTGAATGCCTCCCCCCGTCATCGCGTGCTTGCATCGGCAGGCAGTGTGCGGTGGCCGTCCACGATCCGCGCGGCACGGGCCTAAGCCGATAGTGCGGTGGCTCGCGCGTGCGTGGCCCAGTGCTTGGATCGTGGTCGCCTTTTGGCGGAACCCCCGCAGCATTGTTGCGGGGTTGGCGAAGCAAAAGGTGGAAAAAAGAACAGTACAACTACTGCATTGCGCGCTTGCATCGGCAGGCCGTGCGCGGTGGCTGTCCATCCCCGGCCTTCGCCGGGGTGACCCGTCCGCACTGGTCGCCTTTGGGCGGAACCCCTGCAGCATTGTTGGGGGGTTGGCGAAGCAAAAGGTGGAAGAGCTGTTCAAAGGCTACATGTGGCCCATGTCCAAGCGCAGCCTCAACCGCCATCCCCCGCCTCTTGTTACCCCCCTCCACCCCGCTTTATCTTTCGACCATGCGCATCCGTCCCTTCGCCTCCCTGGCCCTGGGCCTGCTGAGCCTCACCACCATCGCGCTGGCCGCACAGGGCAGCTGGGAAGCCCGCACCGCCATGCCTCCGGGCAACGGCCGCTGGGGCTCGGCCACCTTCGTCATCGACGGCATCGGCTACACGGTGGGCGGCTACGATGGCACCACCGAGATCAACGATGTGAAGGCCTACGACCCCACCACGGACAGCTGGCAGACGCGCAGTCCGCTGCCGGTGGCGCTGCGCAACGCATCGGGCTTCGCGCTCAACGGCAAGGGCTATGTGGCCTGCGGCTACAGCGCGGCTTCCGGCCACTTCAATTCGCTGTACGTGTACGACCCGTTCACCAACAGTTGGAGCACCCGCGCCTCCTTCCCCGGCAGCGCGCGCTACGGCATGGCCAGCTTCGTGGTGGACGGCATCGCCTACGTGGCCTGCGGCAACTCCGGCGCGGCCACGGGCTCCTACCACGCGGACCTCTACGCCTACGACCCCGTGGCGAACACCTGGACCCAGCGCGCCGCCTACCCCGGCATGGAACGGATGGCCTGCAGCGGGTTCAGCATCGGCAGCAAGGGTTATGTGTTCGGCGGGCGGCGCGATGACCAGAACTTCAGTAGTGAGCTGTTCGAGTACGACCCGGCCACCAACACCTGGGCGCAGCGCGCCTCCCTGCCCGCCACGGGCCGCAGCTATGCCAACACGATGAGCGCCGGAGGTCACGGCTACGTGATCGCGGGCAGCGACCTGGCCAACGCGGGCCTCACCGATGCCTGGGCCTACCACCAGGCCACCGACACGTGGAGCCCCCTGGCGACCTATCCGGGCACCGGCTACTGGGGCGGCACCGCCTTCACCATCGGCAACCGCCTGTTCTGCGGCCATGGGCGGTTCAACACCACCATCCCCACGGAGTTCTTCGAATTCACCTCGCCCTTTGTGGGGGTGCCCACGGTGGTGGGTGCCAGCTCGCTGGCGATGGGTCCCAACCCCTGCCCCACCGGCGGCACGCTGTACGTGACACTGCCCGGTGATGTGGCACAGGTCCCCGCGCAGCTGGTGCTCTTCAACACCCTGGGGCAGCCCGTGCTGCGCCAGCCGCTGCAAGGCACGGGCCCCGTGGCCCTGACGCTGCCCGCCCTGACGCCGGGCACCTACACCGCCCACTTGCTGGCCGATGGCCGCCTGGTGGCGCGGAGCGCGCTGGTGGTGGGCGAGCGGTGAGGGGGGCTGGATACGCGCCCTTGTTGTGAATGACCCGTCCGCTCCGAGCCCTTATCCAAGCCGATCACGCAACCGGCGCTCCGCTTCGGCCTTCAGCTTCGGCAGGTCCTTGCGGATCACCTCCCACACGATCCGATCGTCCACGTTGTCGTAGGCATGGATGAGGCGGTTGCGCATGCCCACAATGGCATTGGCATCGGGGAACGCTTCGCCGGGAATGAGCTTTCTGATCTGGCCCATGGCCTCGCCGATGATCGAGAGGTTGCGTTCCACCGCGCGCTTCGTCCGAACGTCACGCACATACTCGTTCAGTGAGGCGATACCGGAAACGAACTCGTCGATCTCCGTGATCGCCGAGAGGACGTCAGACCAGTACTTGTTCCCTGGCTCCGTCATAGATCAGCTGCTTGGTCCGCTCGATCTCCGCGCGCAGATAGGGGTTCCGCAAGGACTGCGGCGTCAGCAGGTCGACCGGTCGGCGGAAGATCGCTTCGAGCCCGTTCCACACGTTGATGAGCATCCGGCCTGCGGTCTCGTCGGGTGCATCCACATCCACCAGCACATCCACATCACTGGTCTCGGTGAACGGGCCGTTCACGCTGCTGCCGAACACGTATAGCGCCTGCACGGCGTTGGCCTGCATCAGCTCCTTGAACCCTTGGCGGTCCTGGTCGATGAGGGTGGCGATGGCGGGACGCATGACCCAAAGCTACGGCAAGCACCGATGCCCGTAGCTGCCACCAACGCCCCCGCCCTCCTCCTCTTGATGCCCCATCACCTCCCAATTACATTTGGGTCATGCGCATCCGTCCACTCCCCTCCCTGGTCCTGTGGCTCCTGAGCCTCACCTCCACAGAGCTGGCCGGACAAGGCAGCTGGGAACCCCGCACCGCCATGCCTCCGGGCAGCGGCCGCTGGGGCTCGGCCACCTTCGTGATCGACGGCATCGGGTACACCGTGGGCGGGTACGATGGCTCCACGGAGATCAACGACGTGAAGGCCTACGACCCCACCACGGACAGCTGGCAGACGCGCAGTCCGCTGCCGGTGGCGCTGCGCAACGCGTCGGGCTTCGCGCTCAACGGCAAGGGCTATGTGGCCTGCGGCTACAGCGCCGCTTCCGGCCACTTCAATTCCCTGTACGTGTACGACCCGGCCACCAACAGCTGGAGCACCCGCGCCTCCTTCCCCGGCAACGCGCGCTACGGCATGGCCAGCTTCGTGGTGGACGGCATCGCGTACGTGGCCTGCGGCCCTCGCGCTGCCCGCCCTGACGCCGGGCACCTACACCGCCCAGTTGCTGGCCGATGGCCGCCTGGTGGCGCGGAGCGCGCTGGTGGTGGGCGAGCGCTGAGGGGGGCGCCTTCATCCCAGCTGCCGTCTTGCGCCACCCCTACTGCACCACCATGCGCGCGGTCCAGCGCTGGCGGCCATCGGACAGCTGCAGCTGGTAGGCCCCGGCAGGCAGTCCCAGGGTGAGCCAGGGCGTGCGGTCATCGGCCAAGGGGGCCAGATGCTCGGTGGCCACCAGGCGGCCGCTCATGTCCAGCACCAGCAGGTCCACCGGGGTGTTGTGCGCCTCGGGCAGCCACAGCTGGAAGGTGCCCGCATGGGGGTTGGGCACCACCACCAGGTGGGGCGTGGCGCTGGACGCCTCCACGCGAGTGTTGATATCCACCATCAGCGAGGCCTGCACCACGCAGCCGCCGGGAGTGGTCACCGTCACCGTGTAGAGGCCGTTGCCCTGGTAGGGCAGGGTCTCGTCCGTGGCGCCGGGCAGGGGGAAGCCATCGAAGGACCAGGCATAGGTGCCCAGACCGGGTGTGGCCATCAGGTCCAGGCCATCCTGCAGGAGCTCACTCTCGGGGCAGTAGGCATAGGCTTCGGAGATCCAAGGGCAGTCCGCTGCGGGTGTGGCCACCACGGACCAGAGGCCATAGGCGGGGTTGTCCAGGCAGGCCTCGGGGCCGCTGCTGTGGAGGATGCCGTTCAGGTACCAGGCGTAGTCGGCCAGCCCGGCGGGGGTGCAGCACAATTGCTGCGTGCCCGGGTCCCAGTTCACCGTGGCGAAGCCGCCTTCCACCTCCACCCACACACTATCCGATACCGCACACGGCTGGCCAGGAGAGCCGGCCGTGAGCACGTACCAACCGGCGGCGGGCGGGGCCACGGTGGTGGCGGCTGCGGCCGCATCGTCCACGCCGATGGCGGGCGACCAATGCACCGTAGGCAGAGTAAAGCCGTTGCAGTGCACGGTGTCGGCATACGGTGCGTTCACCAACGTGTTCAACAGCCCGTGCAACCGTTCCAGCTCATCGTTCAGGAGCATGTACCGGTTGTATTGCACGGATTCCGTGGAGCTGTAGATCAGTTCAATGGACTGTCCGTGCCATACATCGATGGCGATCGTGTCCCATACAGGGCCCGCTGGCATGGTGAAGAAGTTGGCCACGCCATCCACCAGCAGGGTGAGCGAGGTGCTGGGTGCCCAGCCATTGCCCTGAATATCGCCCAATATCAGCTGATAGGTGCATCCATAGGGAGCAGGGCCCACCGCACCGGCCAGGGGCTGCGGGTCCTGGCACAGCAGCACATCCGGTCCCGCGTTCAGTGCGGGGGCGTTCAGCGCGGTGATCTGCACGGTGGTGTCGTGCATGCATCCGTAGGAATCCACCACGGTGAACTGGTAGGCGTGCGCCCCGGCCTGGGCCGGGGTGATCTGGGCTTGGGCCGCCACCGGTGTGGGTTCCGCCCAAGGTCCGCTCCAGTAAGCGGAATCCGGATGATGCAAGGCCAGTGTGGGGGACAGGTCGGCGAAGCTGCCCTGTGGGTCCGGTTCAAGCCCCATGCTCCAGCCGCACCAGGACCCATTGTCCCCGCCGATGAGATCGCCCACCAGGAAGGTCCAGGTCCCGTTCATGGGACAGCCGATCAACTGGTCCATGGACTGCGCACTGGTGAAGGTGTTGGGCAGCAGGGCGGCACTGACCGGCACGCCGGCGAAGCCGACCTGGGGGTTGATGCCACCGGCATTGGCGCTCATGGTGCCTGCCGTGGAGGAGGCGCTCCAGCAGTAGTTCCAGCACGTGCCGGATACCCCGTTCGCAACCTGGGTGGTGTCGTTCGCCGCACCGAGGTAGACGCCGCTGCCACCCGTCAAGGCCTCCTGCAAACGCACATAGCGGCCATCGGGACAGACCAGCGCGAACGTAAGGTCAGCCAGGAAGGAGTGTTCGATGGAGAGGCAGACCTCGCCCAGTTCATGGGGGTCCTGGAGCACGGCTCCTTCGGGGTACCAATCCACCTTGAGGGGCCACGCGACAACCACCTGATCAGGCATCACGTAGCTGTATCCGGTGCTTTGAAGCACGCTGGCGGAGCTGCTCAATGGGAGCGTGCCCGGTGTGGCCTGCCCCAGCAGGATGCCGGTGGAATTGACACAGAGCGGGCTGGGCGCCACGGTGCTGGCGAAGGAGGGCGCCTCGCTGACCAGCACCAGCAGGGGGGGCGAAAGTGTAGAAACGCAACCGCGCTGATCGGTGGTGCGACAGACCACTTCGTGCGCGCCCTGTGCGAAGAAGAACAGCGCCGTAGGCATGGTGTCGGTCACTTCGATGGGTTGGCCGTCCACCATCCAGGTCCAGTGGTGCAGCGCAGTATCCGCCAGCACAATGGATGCACTGGCATCCAGCAGCAGGCTGTCGCCGGTGCAGAGCTGCACGGTGTCGCCCTGCAGGTCGAAAGCCGCTGCGAAGGGGTTGCATCCGGGCACACAACCGATCTGGGCCTCGAAGTTCCCGGTGGCGGAACCGTTGGAGATGAACACCAGGGTGAGGCAGCCCTGGCTGGCGGTGATGACACTATCGGCCAAGGTGTTCCGCGAATACGTGCCGATCAGCGGAGCCTGCACATCCGGTCCATCGTAAATGAAAAGGAGGTCCGATGGCGCTTCGATCTGGTTGGAGATCTGGGTGGTGGGCGTGAACGAGAGCCGCATCCGAGACCCCGGGGTGTCGGTGCAGATCACCGAGGTGTACCGTTCGTTGTTGCCGTAACTGGCGCTGGGCCCGCCGCTATCGTACAGGGTTCCGCTGCACGCGGTGATGGCGGGTTGCGTGATGAGGTAGGTCTGCGCTTGAGCGGCGATGACCGTAAGAAGAACAAGTGGCAGAAGGGATGCGCGGAATAAACGTTCGCACATGGCAGCAAGGGATGTATCGCGATGAAGATAGGATCTATGGCATATCGCCGGGCATGCTAACAAGGCCCCGGATCACTTGCGGACCAAGCCAGTGGCCCTGTGGTACTGACAGGTCGGCCCATGAGGCCTCCCCGGGAACCGGACAAAAAATGGCTGCGACAAGAAGGTCCGGACATCCGTTAGTGGGTCCGAGCAGCATACCGCAGATGAGCAGGCAGTTCTGCTGTCGGAGCTACAACTGGCGGGGTCGCAACACCGGGCAAGATGCCTAAGGAATGGCCACCTGCGTTGGAGGAATACGCGGTCAGTCCCGCACGCAGCGCAAGGGGAACCCGAATCTTCTATCTGCAGTATTCCGGATCACCTCCTGACCATTGTAGAGCAGTATGCGGTCGTAAGCACTGATACTGTCGACCACTGTTGAGGTCCACCACAGCCCCATGCCACCTTGTTGGGTGAATGTCCCGAGGGCGTTACGGCCGCCACTGGCCAATGCGGAGAATCCGCTTTCGTTGGTGCCACCGGCATTCGGGTCGTTCCAGTATTGTGCACCTTCGCTCTTCATCTTTCCGCCAACATTCTCGAGCCAACCACGTCCACCAAGGACCTCAAGAGCATCCAGTGGCATCCCCAAGGCGATCTCCAATTGTTGCCAATCCAGATCCGTTGGCACATGCCAGCCGGTGGGGCACACATTGCGCGGGTCGGTCACAGCATACCCGTTGTAATGCTTGCCGTAGGGCGTTTCGAACTGGGGGTCGTTGTTGTAGTGCGCCCATGCCGGTGTGCTGAGCGCGGTCCATACGCTTGCCTCGGTCACATGGGGAATGGTGTCCCCGTTCGCAAAGGTGACCGCACGCAGGTTCTCGGCCATCCACTCCTGTGTGCCGATCACAATGGTCGCATAACTGTTGCCATTCTGGTCGGTCACACTGCCATACGTCAGCCCCGGGTTGAGGTGGTCGGCCGGCAGGGTGGTGAAGCTCACCTGGTTGCCGTATGAGGTGCCCTGCGCGTTGGTGGCGAACGCCCTGGCGAAATAGGTGACCCCGTAGGACAAGCCGACCAGTGTCACCTGGAAAGAACCTACGGAACCGGTGGCGACCATGGAAGGGCCGCTCAGGTCGGGTAACGGGGACGGGCCGTAGCAGATGCCCCGTGTCACCACCGGTGAGTCGCCCACGCTGCTCACACCGGAGCATAGGGCACCGGTGCTGCTTACCGATGCCGGGGGCAGGGTGGCCAAGGGGGCTGTGCCATCCGCCCCGCCGGGGCTGTAGGTGATGCTGTCGACCTCCGCCACGGCATAGGACTGCATCGTGCCCCCTGTCCGGTGTACGATCATCACGGGTGTAGGGCTGTCCCACTGGTAGCTCACGCTATCAATGTCCACCATGTCCAGCAGCACAGTGATGCCGTTGGTGCGGTGGATGTTCATGGTACCCTGCGCCTGAACGAGCAATACCGTGCAGAACAAGCTGGCGAGGGCGAGGTGGCGGTGCATGGTGGTGTCCATCACAGGGTCAGCGTTGAACGATCACTTGGCGGGTGGCTGCACGCGGTCCCTGCACCACGCGCACCACGTAGTTGCCATCGGCCACCGGTTGGCCATTCGCATCGCGCCCATCCCACACGAGCTGGTGCTCACCAGCGGGCAGTGGGCCTTGGTGAACACGCCGTACCTCGCCCCCGCGAAGGTCCAGCACCAACACCTGCACATCATCGGTTCCACTGGGTGTGATGCCGATCCGCACCTCGCCATTGGTGGGATTGGGATGCACCAGCAACGGCGTGAGTCCGGTGCTCTGTGCCGGCACCACCGTGGAGATGTCCGAGAACTGGTAATTGGCCATGCTGCTGAGGTCCCACGTGTAAGTGGTGCCGTCCCAGAGGAACACCCGCATGGCCGTGCCCGCGAAGTCCGTACTGCGCACATCCGTAACGGCATGGCTCACCACCGATCCATCGGTGAAGCGGTAGGTGACATACTGGGCTTCCGAAATGCCGGCTATCAACAAGGTGGCAGCGAGCAGGGGAATGGATCGGACCATGTGCGTAGCGTGGATGATCAAATCTAGCAAAAGGCACATGGTGCGGACCTTGGTTTGATCCGGTCCCCACGCTCATTCACGTGTAGCTGTTGCCGAGTGGATATGCAGCGGCACACCAACGGCTTAGCGTACGGATGATCGCGATGCAAGCGGTGCGTACGGCAGCGACCGTAACGACGAGGACCTCTCGGGCGATTCTACAGTATCACCGGTGCGTTGCGCGCAGCGCGCATCCTCATTCCTGCAAAGTTCTATCACCATCGCCCACCACCATACCCTCCATCTTCCACCGCGTATGCACCTCCGGCCGGTCCGGGATGTGGACCGTGGTAGCTGCGCATGGCGCCGGTGAGGGTGCTGGTGAGCCTCGAGAAGGCGCGCGCCTTCAAGGACTGGCTGGACGGGGTACAGCAGGGGTGCGTCACGTTCTGGCGTAGCCACCCCTCCATCTTGCACCCATGGTGGGAACACACAAACGGGCCAAGTCCCGGGTGGACTGGCGCGAGGTGGTCTGGTGGACGGCCCTGCTGGTGCTGATGGGGGCCATCCTGGCCCTGGCCACGGTGGCGAACGCGGGTTGAGGGGCGCGATGGCCACGCCTTTTTCACCTCCCCACCCACGTCTTTTTCACCTTGTGAAGGCGGGGGATGTGCCCCTACGTTTGGATGAACAACACCTACTGCCCATGCTGCGCCCACGCCACTCCCCTTCTGCCGCTGCGGTGGCCCTGCTCGTGCTGGTCGGCCTCACCGCTGGCTGTAGGAGCCCCCGGTCCACTGCTCCCGAACCCTCGTCAAAGACCGACACCTCCCAAAAGGGGAGCATCACCATGAACGTGATCGACCCTCACGTGGGTATTGACGAGTTGCAGTGCATCACCACCCACTTCATGGCCTCCATCCACCACGGGGACCCGATGGAACACAAGCCCATCGGCAGCCGGTATCCGGTCCTGATGGTGAAGGTGGGCAGCTTGCAGGATGTGGTGGCGCAACTGGCATGCACTTCGGGCGATACGGTGGACCATGCCGTGATCATGCATCCCGGGCTTACCGACCAGAACGCGTTCGACGTACTTGTTCAGGTGGTTTGCCTGAAGTACGACAGCAACACCCGGGAATATAGCTACGACCCCACCGATGTGGGGTATACCCTTGACGGTACCGGACAGCTCGTGCTGAGCAGTTCAGCTTTGGCGGACTGGAATGGCCTGAACGGCCCGGGAACGCGCTATCAGTCACAGGTCGTCCTCCAGCGCGGCAAGGGTGGTGCATGGGAGAAGTTCGATGGCAGCTATGATGTGAGCTCGGTGGTCTATGCCTATGAGGGTGGCTTGCAGAGCCTGATCGCCCACAATGACCTTGATCCCGACGACCTCCTGCTGGTGGAACCGGCGGCGGAGCTGATCGGCAAGGACTACTACGCGAGCGGGCATCCCAAGGTGGACACCTACGTACAGGGCATGGTCTGGGTGCCAATGGGGGTGAGGATCGATGACCAGGTGAACTCCGGAACGCCCTACAAGATGAAGGCGGCCGACCTCGGCGCGCCCTGCCCGGTGAACTGTCCCACCAAGGGATTCAAGTTCCCCCATACAGGCGTTGACGGGTGTTCCTGATCCGAAGCCGCATCATGTACGGGCGCCCCCCTCACCACAACCGCGCCAGCGCAGCCTTGTCGAAGCCGAGCAGCTCGTCGGTGCGGCCCTCGCGTACCTTCTGCACCCACTGCGGGTCCCTCAGCAGTGCGCGGCCCACGGCCACCAGGTCGAAGTCGCCGCGCTCGAAGCGGCGCACCAGTTCGTCCAAGGGTGTGGGCGTGGAGCCATCGCCGCGGAAGGCGGCGATGAACTCGCCGCTGAGGCCCACCGAGCCCACGGTGATCACGGGCACACCGGTGAGCTTCTTCGCCCAGCCCGCGAAGTTGAGGTTGCTGCCCGCGAACTCCGGCTCCCAGAAGCGGCGCTGCGAGCAGTGCAGCAGGTCCACGCCGGCGTCGATCAGGGGCCGCAGCCAGGCCTCCAGCTCCTGCGGTGTGGTGGCCAGCTTCTCGTCGTAGGCGCTGGGCTTCCACTGCGAGAGGCGGATCTGCAGCACGAGCTCGGGCCCCAGCTGCCGGCGCACCTCGCGCACCACCTCGGCGGCGAAGCGTGTGCGGGCGGCCAGCGTGGCGCCGCCGTAGCGGTCGGTGCGGGTGTTGGTAACGCTCCAGAAGAACTGGTCGATGAGGTAGCGGTGGGCGCCGTGCAGCTCCACCAGGTCGAAGCCGAGCTCCCTGGCGCTGCGCGCGGCACGGCCGAAGGCGGCGATGGTGTCGGCGATGTCGGCCTCGGTCATGGCGCGGCCGTTGGTCTTCTCCGCGTTCACGCGTTCCGAGGGGCCTTCGAAGGGCGCGGGCGGCAGCCAGTTGTCGCGCATGCGCACGGGCGGCATCACGCCCATGTGCCAGAGCTGCGGTCCCATCCTTCCGCCTGCGGCATGCACAGCATCGATCACCTGCTTCCAGCCCTGCAGCGCGGCCTCGCCATGGAAGTGCGGCACATCGGGGTCGTTGCTGGCCGCGGGCCGGTCGATGACGGTGCCCTCGGAGAGGATCAGGCCCACACCGCCCTGGGCGCGGCGGCGGTAGTAGGCGGCCACCTCGGGCCCCGGCACGCCATGGGGCGAGAACGAGCGCGTCATGGGCGCCATCACGAAGCGGTTGCGCAGCTCCAGGCCGCGCAGCCGGAAGGGCGTGAAGAGGGCGGACAGCATGAGCACAAAGGTGGGGACCATCACCGCCCTCCCCTGTCGCACCTTTGCGGCCCTCATGGCATCCCCCGCCCATCGCCCGCCGCCCAAGTGGAAGACCGCCCTGCTCATCTGGCTGGCCATCTATCCCTCGCTCACCGTGCTGCTGGTGCTCTTCGGTGAGCGGCTGCTGGTGCTGCCCCTGGCCCTGCGCACGCTGGTGATGACGAGCATCCTGGTGCCGCTGATGGTCTTCGTGTTGCTGCCCCTGCTACAGAAGGCCTTTGCCGGCTGGCTGCGGAAGTAGGGTGGCGTACAGGCCATCCGCCGACCGTTGACACACCCGGGTATCGTTCGTGGTGGTCCGCTTCGCCCCGCCCTATAGCGGCTTGTTGTCCGCGCCCAGCACGCGGGTGCGCAGGTTCTGCAGCGCCTGGGTGGCATAGGGGCCCTGGCCGATGGTCTGCGGCTCATCGGGCAGATCGATGCCGTGCAGCAGGGCGGTGAGGTTCACCGGCAGTTCCAGCACGGCGCTACCACCAGCAGGCACCACGGTGTGCGCATGCAGCCGCATCAGGGGCGCGAACTGTTCCGGGGCCACCGCGATGCGGAAGGTGCCGTCACCGGCATCCAGTTGCCCATCGTCGTTGCTGTCCAGCCGGCCGCGGATGTCCAGCACGGGCAGGAAACGGCCGTTGGCGCCGTTCACCCACAGGCTGTCGGGCACCTCGGCGACGGGGTCGCTGGTGCTGAGTATGCGCGTGTCCATCCAGTGGACCTCACCGGAAGAGGCGACATCCATGGTCAGCGTGCGGCCGGGCTGGGCCAGGTCCATCCACAGCATGGTGCCGGGTGCCTCACCCAGGGTGCGGCCTTCATCGTCCAGCAGCAGCGCGCCCACCAAGGCGAAGCGTACCTGCTCGAAGCGCACCAAGGTGCCGAAGCCATCGGTGTACAGGCTGTCCGGGTGGAAGGGGACGCCCTGGCAGTGCAGGTCGGAACGCAGGTGTACCTGGGCGTTCGCGACCGGTGCCGGGGCCTCGATGCCGTCCTTCAGGCAGCCGGTGAAGAGCAGCGGGGCCAGCAGCAGGGGCAGCAGGCGCTTTCCGCAGAGCAACAGGCACCAAGGCATTCGCATCGCGGCACAAAGGAACAGGGCTGCACGCGGTCTACGCTGACATCGGTCAGTGCGAAGGGCTCGGGCGCCGAGGGTTCCTGCGGCTCAGAGCAACTGGCCAGCCAGCCACTTCAGCTGTAGCTCGCTCAGTTTGGCCTCGTAGCGGGCCACCAGCAGGCGCTGTTCGGCCTCCAGGTAGCCCACCTGCACATCGCGCAGTTCCACGGCCGTGAGCATGCCCAGGCGGTAGCTCTCCAGCGCCACGTCCACCTGGGTGCGGGCGCCCACCAGTTGCTGCTCTTCCAAGGTCACATGCTGCAGGGCGGTGGTGTGCGTGTTCCAGGCGTTCAACACGCTCTCGTCCACGGTAAGCCGCACCTCTTCGGCGCGCACGGCGGCCTGTTCCTGCTGCAACGCCGCCACATTGCGCTGGGTGCGCAGGCGGCCCCCATCGAAGAGCGGGATGCTGATGCGCGCACCCAGGTCGGGACCCAGGCTGCGGTTGCTCTGCAGGAAGCCCACCGCACTGGTGGCGCGGGTGTAGCCGTAGTTGGAAAAAACGTCCAGCTGCGGCAGCATGGCGCCGCGCAGTTCCTTCACCCGCAGGTCGGCCGCGATCTGCTGCTGCCGGGCGGCCAGTACCGCGCTGTTGGACTGCCGGGCCCGCTCCAGCAGTTGGGCGCGGTCCAGCACCTCGTTGGCCGGCACCTCAGGCACCAGCACCACCGCAGTGGCGGGGTCGCGCCCCAGCAGCCGGTTCAGTTGGGCGGCCACCGTGGCCTCGTTCAGCACCAGGTCCATCACGCTGGCGCTGTCGGCGCTCATGTCCAGCCGGGCCTGCACCACGGCCACGCCGCTGGCGGTGCCGATGCGCTCACCTGCCTCGGCAATGGCCAGGCGTTCGCGCGAGATGCCGAGCACCTCGCGTTCGATGGCGAGACCCCTGCGCAGCTGTACCAGCTGGAAGTAGGCGGCGAGCACGTCATACACGGTGGCCTCCACCTGCTGGCGCAGTTGCAGTTCACCGGCCTGCTCCAAGGCCTGCAAGCGGTCCTTGGCGGCGAACATGGCCAGGCCGTCGAACACGGTCCAGTTGAGGCGCACGGCCCCGTCCAGCACGCGGGCATCGGCGTTGTCCACCTCGCGCACCTCGCCGCTGAAGAAGGTCTGCCGTGTGCCGCTCACATCCAGGCTGTACGAACCGGCGGCATCGATGGTGGGCAGCATGCCGGCCTGGCCGGGCGTGTTCTGCGTGGCGGCCACCTCGGCCTCCAATCGGGCCAGGCGGATGCCGTGGTTCTGCTGCAACGCGATACGCACCGCATCCTCGGGCTTCAGCACCTCCTGCGCGGTGACGAACAGCGCGGCGAGGCTCAGGAGGAAGGTGATGAGCGTCCTCATGCGTGCTGGGGGGCTTGAGGTTCGGCGTCCGCGGCCTTGCGTTCGCGGGAGAGGAAGCTGTAGAGCGCGGGCACCACGTAGAGCGTGAGCACCAGGGCGAAGATGAGGCCTCCGATGATGGTGATGCCCATGGGCACGCGGCTCTTGGCGGCAGCGCCCAAGCCCAGGGCGATGGGCAGTGCGCCCAGCGCGGTGGCGAGGGTGGTCATGAGGATGGGGCGGAAGCGCTGTACGGCGGCGTCGACCACCGCGTCCATCTTCCGCAGGCCCTGCTCCTTGCGCTGGTTGGCGAACTCCACGATGAGGATGCCGTTCTTCACCACCAGGCCGATGAGCACGATGGCGCCGATCTCGGAGAAGATGTTGAGCGTGTGCCCGAAGGTCCAGAGGCTGAGCACGGCGCCGGTGCCCGCGAGGAACACGGTGCTGATCACCACCACGGGGTCCAGCCAGCTCTCGAACTGGGCGGCGAGGATGAGGAAGATGAGCACGATGGCCAGCACCAGGGCGAACCAGATGCTGCTGCCGCTCTCGGCGAACTCCTTGCTCACGCCGGCGAGCGAGGTGCTGAAGCTCTCATCGAGCACCTCCTGCTTGATGCGGTCCATGGCGGCGATGCCGTCGCCGATGGTGTAGCCCTCGGCGGGGTCGGCGCTCACGGTGGCGCTCACGTAGCGGTTGTAGCGGAAGAGCTGCGGGGGCGTGCTGCGGTCGCTGAGGCGCACCAGGTTGTCCAGCTGCACCAGCTCGCCCTTGTCGTTGCGCACGTAGGCGCTCTTCAGGTCGATGGGCGCATCGCGGTCCGCACGGTCGGCCTGGCCGATCACCTGGTACTGCTTGCCCTGCATGATGAAGTAGCCGTAGCGCTGACCGCTGAAATAGAGCTGCAGCGTCTCGGCGATGTCCTGCATGCTCACACCCATGGCGCGCGCCCGGTCGCGGTCCACCTCCACGTTCAGCTCGGGCTTGTTGAACTTCAGGTTGAGGTCCACCACACGGAAGGTGGGGTCGGCGGCGGCCTTCTCCATGAAGGTGGGGATCACCTCGCGCAGCCGCTCGAAGTCGGGCGCCTGGATCACGTACTGCACGGGCAGCGACACGAAGCGGCTGCCGCCGATGGTGGGCTCCTGCAGCACGATGCTACGCGCCAGGTTGAAGCGCATCACCTTCGCCATCACGCTCTTGGCCAGCTCGTCCTGGCTCTTCGTGCGCTGGCTTGGAGGAACGAGGGTCACCCGCACGAAACCGCTGTTGGTGGCGCTGCTGGTACCGAACCCGGGGGCGGTCACAGCGATCAGGTTCTGCCGTTCGGGCATGGTATCAACTACGCCGATGATGTTGGAGAGGTACTCGTTCATCAGCTCGTAGCTGGTACCCTCGGGCGCGGTGCTCTGCACCATGAAGCGGCTCTTGTCCTCGTTGGGGGCCAGCTCGGTCTGCAGCTGCGAGCCTATGCCGGCGGTGAGGCCCACGCACACCAGGATGATGGGGAACACGAGCCAGCGGCGGCGCATGAAGCCCTCCAGCGACCGCCGGTAGCCGTTGCCCAGCCGCTCGAAGAAGCGCTCGGTGACCACGAAGAAGCGGCTGTGCTTCGCCGTGTGCTTCAGCATGCGCGCGCTCATCATGGGCGTGAGCGTGAGGGAGACCACGGCACTGATGAGCACCGCACCGGCCACCACGATGCCGAACTCGCGGAACAGACGGCCCGTGAGGCCGCTGAGGAAGATGATGGGCAGGAAGACCGCCGCCAGGGTGACGGTGGTGCTGATGATGGCGAAGGTGATCTCTCTGCTGCCTTCGTGCCCGGCCTTCATCGGGTCCATGCCGCCCTCGATCTTGGCGTAGATGTTCTCCAGCACCACGATGGCGTCGTCCACCACGATGCCGGTGGCCAGCACGATGGCGAGCAGGGTGAGGATGTTGATGCTGAAGCCCGCCACGTACATGATGAAAAAGGCCCCGATGAGCGAGATGGGGATGGCGAGCACGGGGATGAGCGTGGTGCGCCAGTCGCGGAGGAAGAGGAAGATGATGAGCACCACCAGGCCGAAGGCGATGAGGATGGTCTCCTCCACCTCCAGGATGGCGGCGCGGATGCCCACGGTGGTGTCCAGCGCCACGTTGTAGCGCAGGTCGGCGGGCAGGTCCTTCTTGATCTGCTCCACGCGCTTGTGGAACTCGTCGGCGATGGCGATGTAGTTGCTGCCGGGCTGGGGGGTCACGGCCACGGCCACCTGGGGCACGCCGCCGTTGCCGCGCAGCAGGGAGCGCTCGTTCTCGGGCCGCAGCTCGGCGCGGCCCACATCCTTCAGGCGCACCACCGGACCGCCATCATCGCGCAGGATCAGCTCGTTGAACTGCTCGGGGGTGGTGAGGCGGCCCTGCGTGCGGATGCTGAG
>CAUJFM010000226.1 GCA_963169595.1 Bacteroidota bacterium
GGGGCTGGTGGCCGTGCTACTCACGCTGGAAAAGGTCTTCTACTTCGGCCTGGGCGATGTGCATCCCGCGCTGGCCTCGCTGCCGTATTTCCTGCTCGTGGTGGCGGTGGTACTGATCCTTCGAGCGCATCGGTATCGGAGTGAGCGCTGGCCGCTACTGCCGACGCTAGCCCTCTTGCTTCCCGTACTGGCCGGGTGCGCATACTGGGGCTTCTTTCTACCGCATTGAGCGGTGGGCCTTCCGTATCGGGCATGTTCGCCGCGCCACGGCCACTTCTGCCCAACTGCCTGCTCTACCAGGGGCTGCTGTGGCCTTGAAGGCATGTCTTTGCCCTTGGTTCCAAGTTCCCGTTAGATCAGCGCCTCATCCCGGAACACGTAGCGCTTCTCCCCGGTCATCGGATCCTTATCCACCTTCGACTTGGCGAAGACCTTGTGCGCCACGTACAGCGCGATCGCCCCGATGGCCACGCTCAAGAGCCTACCGGATAAGGTCCAAGGATCGCCGCCATCCTTCACGAAAAGGCTCAGGTCGCCCATCAACCCGAACACGCCCACCACGTTACCCCAGCCCACCCACTCGAACACCTGCCCCTGCCAGCGGTAGAGGCTCCATCCCATGAGCAGTGTGGCGATGGGCACCAGGCTCAGGTAGGCCGTCGCTTGATCCAGGTGGACCCCGCTGCTGAAGACCTGCCGTAGGATACGCAGCACGGCCGAGAGCACGATGATCGCCAGGAGGGCGAAGTGCAAGGTGCGGTACTTCTCGCGTGCATACGAAGTGGGCATGTAGCGCAGCCATTCGGCCAGCTTCCCCGGCTTCACCTCGGGGAACTCCATCCGCAGGTTGTCGAATACCTGTTGTTTGGGAAGACCGAAATCCAGCAGTTCCACCGCCTTGGTCTTGGCCGCCTTGTTGCTCATGGCACCGCGAAGATCGGTCGGCGCATCCGTACGCGCCCGCCGGTCAGCAGGTGCGCCGACCGTCCATCAACTCGTTTTTCGGTAGTTCAGCACGGCCCACACGTTCAGCACCACGGCCATCGCCGCCACCGCCAGGAGGTTCGGCAGGATATCGCGCAAGGTGCTCTCCTTCAGGGTCACCAGCTGCATCACCTCGTTCACATGGGTGAGCGGGTTGAACCGGGCCACATACTGCGCCCATACCGGCATGCTGTTCAACGAGGTGAAGAGCCCGCCCATGAAGATGAAGATCATGATGAAGAAGAAGTTCACGAACATGGCCTGCTGCTGGCTGGTGCAGTAGGTGGAGACCAGCAGCCCGAAGCCCATCACCGCCAGCAGGTACACGCCCACGAAGCCATAGAGCAACAGCAGACTGCCCTGGGGCACCACGCCGTAGAACAGGTAGATGACCAACAGCCCGATGGTGAAGACCACGTTGGCGAGGATCCAGAAGGGGATGGATTTGGCCAGGATGAAATCGCGCTTGCGGATGGGCGTGACGTTGATCTGCTCGATCGTTCCGGTCTCCTTCTCCTTCACGATGTTCAAGGCGCTCAACATGCCGCCAACGATGGTGATCATGATCGCCAGGATGCTCGGGAGAAGGCTGATCTTGTAGTTCCGCTCCGGATTGAAGAGGCCGGAAGAGGTGACCGCGATGCCGGCCGGGGCAGCGCCGGGCATGAGGTCCTCCACCACCGAGCGGTTGTACCCGGCGATGATGGACGTGAGGTAGGCACTGCCCACACCGGCCTTCATCCCGTTGATCGCGTTCACCGCCACGAACACCTCCTCCATGCCCTCGCGGACCAGTCGCTGCTCGAAGCCCGACGGTACCTGCAGGATGATGTCGGCCTCATCGGATTCGATCAACGCATACGCCTGGGCGTACGAGGCGGCGTGGTCCACCAGGCGGAAGTAGCCCGAGCCGGTGATGCGGTCGATCAACCGGCGCGACAGGTCGGAGCGGTCATGGTCCACCACGGCCAGGTTGATGTTCTTGAACTCGTAGTTCACGGCCATGGGCAGCACGATGAACTGGAGGACCGGCATGGCCACCGAGATCATCAGGATCGCCTTGTTCCGGAAGATCTGAAGGAACTCCTTCCGCAGCAGCACGGGCAGCACGCTCATCGTTCGTCCAGTCTGATGTTGAACATTTTCAGGCAGAGCGCGAAGAGGAGCAGGGTCATGCCCGCGAGCACCGCCGTCTCCTGCCAGAGGGCGGAGATGCCCGCCCCCTTGATCATGATGTCCTTCACGATCACGTAGTACCAGCGCGACGGGGTCGCATAGGCGAGCGCCTGCAGGGCCATGGGCATGTTCTCGATCGGGAACATGAAGCCGCTCAGCATCATGGTGGGCAGCAGCAGGCCGATCAGCGCGATGAACATGGCGGTCTGCTGGCTTGCGGTGACGATGGAGATGAGGATGCCGAGCGTGAGGCAGGTGGTGATGAAGAGCGTGCTTTCCGCCAGGAGCAGGGGCAGGCAGCCCTTGATCGGCAGGTCGAGGGCCGTGGTGCTCAGCAGCAGGATGGCCAGCAGGTTGATGAAGGAGAGGATCAGGTAGGGGATCGCCTTCGCGAGGATCACCATCACCGGCCGCATCGGCGACACCAGCAGCACCTCCATGGTGCCCGTTTCCTTCTCGCGCACGATGGCCACGGCGGTCATCATCACGCATACCAGCAGCAGCACCATGGCCATCACGCCGGGCACGAAGTTGGGCGCGCCCCGCAGCTCGGGGTTGTAGAGCATGCGCGTCTCCGGTGCGATCACGTACGGCGCGGCCATGCCATCGGCGAGGGAGAAGTCGGTGATGATGGCCGTGAGGTATCCCTCGATGGTCTGGGCCAGGTTGATGTCCGTGGCGTCGGTGAGGATCTGCACGGTGTTCCGGCCATCGTGCAGCAGGTCGCGTTGGAGATCCACCGGCAGCACCAGTGCCGCCTTGATCCGCCCCGAGCGGAACGCATCGGTGATCCCCGTAGGCGGCAGGGAGTCGGTCAGCACGGTGAAGTAGCTGCTGGCCTCGATCTTTTCGATCAGCGCCTGCGACACGGCATCCTTCGCCTGGTCCACCACGATGATGCGTGTTTCCTTCACCTCATTGCTGAGCACGAAGCCGAACAACAGCACCTGCACCACGGGCATGCCGAAGAGGATCAGCAGCGTCTTGCGGTCGCGCAGCATGTGGCGGAACTCCTTGCGCACGAAGCTCAGGAGGTGGCTCAGGTGAGCGGACCGCTTCTTCTTCCCTTGCGTTGCCATGGTACGCTATGCTCCGCCTCGTTTCGCCCCGCGGGCCAGTTCGTAGAAGACCGAGTCCATGGTGCCGGTGCCGAACTGCTTCTTGAGTTCCGTCGGCGTGTCCAATGCGGCGATCCGCCCGTCCACCATGATCGACACGCGGTCGCAGTACTCGGCCTCGTCCAGGTAGTGCGTGGTCACGAACACGGTGATGCCCACGTCGGCCGCCTCGTAGATCAAGTCCCAGAACTGGCGCCGCGTCACGGGGTCCACGCCGCCCGTGGGCTCATCCAGGAAGACGATCTGCGGCTGGTGGAACACGGCCACGGAGAAGGCGAGCTTCTGTTTCCAGCCCAGCGGCAGGGCGCCCACGAGCTTGTCCGCCTCCTGCACCAGGCCCAGCTTGGCGATGAGCTCCTCGCGCTTGGTGCGGATCCGGTCGCGCGACAGCCCGTAGATGCCGGCGAAGAACTCGATGTTCTCCGTCACGGAAAGGTCCTCGTACAGCGAGAACTTCTGGCTCATGTAACCGATGTTCCGCTTGATCCGCTCGGTCTGCGTGTACACATCGAAGCCCGCCACCGTGCCCTTGCCGGAGGTGGGGATGGACAGCCCGCAGAGCATCCGAATGGCCGTGGTCTTGCCCGCCCCGTTCGCGCCCAGGAAACCGAAGATCTCGCCCTTGTTCACGTGGAAGCTCACGGCATCCACCGCCACGAAATCGCCAAAGCGCTTGGTCAGGCCCTCGGCCACGATCGAATGCGGGGTTGCGGTGGTGCTCATGCCTTCTTCTCCTGCGTGAACTTGATGAACACATCCTCGATGGTCGGTATCGCGGGGCGCACCACCACGTCCGTGAGTCCCTGTGCGAGCAGGTGATCCTTGATCCGTTGCTCCATGTCGGTTGCCGTGGCAGGCACGGCCACATGCGCGAACTCACCGGAGCCGTAGCAGCGGATGATCCCGTCCAGCTTGTTCAAGGCACGCAGGGTGGCCGACATGCTGCCGCCCTTCACCTGGAAGAGCCGGTCCGGATAGGCCGCCGTGATCGCCGCTGGCGTGTCCACCTGCAGGATGCGGCCCTCTTGGATCAGTGCGATGCGATCGCAGCGCGTGGCCTCGTCCATGTATGGCGTGGCCACGAGGATGGTGATCCCGTGCTCCTTCAGCCGGGCGAGCATCTCCCAGAAGTCCTTGCGCGATACGGGGTCCACCCCGGTGGTGGGTTCGTCCAGGAAGAGCACCTCCGGCCGGTGGATCAGCGCGCAGCACAGGGCCAGCTTCTGCTTCATGCCGCCCGAGAGCTTGCCCGCGTAACGCTTCTTGAACGGTTCGAGCTGGACGTAAATATCCTTGATCAGATGATGGTTCTCCTCGATGGTGGTGTTGAACACCGTGGCGAAGAAGCTCAGGTTCTCCTCCACGGTGAGGTCCTGGTACAGGGAGAAGCGCCCCGGCATGTAGCCCACCCGGTCGCGGATCTCCACGTAGTCCTTCACCACATCGAAGCCATTGACCCGCGCGGTGCCCGTGTTCGGCAGCAGCAGGGTGGTGAGCATGCGGAAGATGCTCGTCTTGCCCGCGCCATCGGGGCCGATGAGGCCGAAAAGCTCACCGGGCTTCACGGCCAGCGAGACATGGTCCACGGCCAGGGTCTTCTCCTTGCCGTACCACTTCGACAGGTCCGTGGCCTCGATCGCGAGTTCCATCACTGCGCTGCTTGCTGTTCTGCGGGCGGTGCGTCGAACCTCACTTCGCCGTACATGCCGATCTTGATCAGCCCATCGTTCACCACCTTCACCTTGATCGCGTAGACCAGGTTGGCGCGTTCGTTCTTCGTCTGGATGGTCTTCGGCGTGAACTCCGCGCGGTCGCTGATCCAGTCGATGGTGCCGGGATAGGTGCTGCTCTTGCCATCGCCGCTGTCCACGAGCACGCTCACCGCCTGGCCCAACTGTATCCGGGCGAACTGGTCGCCGGTGATGTAAGCCTTGAGGTGCATGGTGCCCAGGTCGGCGACCTTGAACAAGGGTCGGCCGGCGGCGGTCATCTCCTGGGCATTGCTGTAGGTGGCCAGCACGGTGCCATCCACCGGACTGATGATGCGGCATTTGCTCAACTGATCCTCCACCTGAAGTAGCTGCACACCGATCGTGTTGCCCTGTTCGGTGAGGGTGGTGCTGCTGGTGCGCAACAGACTCCATTGCGCGGCGATCTGGGACTGCAGCACAGCGATCCGCGTGTTCGCATCATCAAGCTGTTTCTTGGAGGCCACTTCGCCCTTCACCAGGTTCTCGATGCGCTGCTTATCCTGTTTGGCGCTCTTGAGCTGCTGCTCCAGCGCTTCCAGTTGCGTGCGTATGTCGGGCTGCCCGGCGAGCACGGCCTTGCGGCTCTGCATCAGTTGGAGCCGCTGCAGATGGAGCTGGGTGCTGTCGATATGCCCCACCACCTGCCCGGCCTTCAGTTGGTCGCCCTCCTCGATGTCGAGCGCCATGATCTTGCCGGTGGCCTCGGCGGAAACGATGGTCTCCCGCGCCTCGAAGGTGCCCGAGGCATCGGACCGGTCGTTGGGGTCGGTGCATGCGGCCAGGGCCAGCGTGCAACTCAGTGCGATGAACGTGTGGTTCTTCATGATCCGTCGGTCAGTTCCCGTTCTGTGTGGCATAGCGTTGCAGGCTCAGGGCCAGCAGCACCTCGTGCAGGGCCTTGTTGCTTTCCGCCTCGCTCTCCTTGTTGATCGCGTTGATCAGGTCGCTCATGGCGCACAGGCCATTGTCATACTTCAGCTGGTAGCCCTCCCTGATCCGCTTCTTCAGGGCCAGGATCTCCTCATCGGCCGCAAGGATCGCACGGGCCTTTTCGATCTCGGCGTGCTCCTTCCGCAACTCAAGGGCGTTGTTGAACAGGAAAGTGCTTTCCTGGCTGGCGATGCGCTGCAGCCGCAGCTCGTGCAGCTTCCTGTTGTTGCCGTTGCGGTAGAGTCCCGCGGTGTTCCACGAAAGGCTGATGCCCGCGAACGCCAGCGAGGACATCTCGAACAGGCTCATGTCCATCGTCGGGGTGATGAGCATCCCGGCCCCCATCAGTCCCACCTTCGGCATCAGGGCGGTGCGCTCCAGGTCGCGCTGTGCCGCGGCGAGCATACGCTGATGCTCGAACAAGCGGAGCTCCGGTCGTTGCCCCGGTGCCGCGGTGACGGAAGCGGACACCGCGGGCCGCTGCAGCGCGACGGTGGCTTCCTGCGGCTCGCCGATCAGGAGGGAGAGCATGTCCACATAGCCGGAGCGCACGTGGGCGAACTCGATCCTGCGCTGGCCCAGCAGGAGCAGTTCCGCGCGCACTTCATCCACGTCCGACCGCAGGGCGAGCCCTTCCTCCTTCGACAGCGCCAGCCTGTCCAGGTTGCGCTGCAAGGAAGCGGTGGCTATGTCCAGCTGGGCCAGTTGCGCATCGGTGACCAGGATGCCGAAGAAGAGCTGATCCACCCGCTCGCGCAGTTGATGGAGGCTCACGTCGAGGTTCGCTTTCTCCACCTCGGCACCGGCCGCGATCATGTCCTTATGGGCGCCCGTGGCACCGCCGTCCCAGATCACCTGTTCCAACCGCCCGATCCCGATGGCCTTGGCATGGTCGCTGGAGGAGGACGTGCTGCCGGGCAGGACAGGCAGTTCGCTGAATATGTACGCCCCGAGGCCCGTGATGCTCACCTGCGGCAGGTAGGCCTTGTTCGCGTTGGCGATGGTGTACTCGGTGGACTTGTCGATCAGCCCATACTGCACCACCATCGGATGGTTCGCCCGTGCGCGCTCCTGGCAGTGCTCGATCGTCAACTGGGCATTGCCGGACGTGGGAACGAACAGCAACAGGGGCAGCAGCGCCCGGATCACCGTTCGCGTCGTTCGGCGGGTGGTCCTGCGGTACCGTGGCAGAGGTAGGTGAGGATGCATAGGTGCTAAGGCTTGAGCCCTTGGCGGATGAGCGCAATGATGTGGACCTTGCGTGCCTCGAGGAATGCTGCGCGTTGGGCCTTGGTGAATTTCATCAGCTTGCTGAGGCCCTGCACCGTTCCGAAGGTGAACGCGCACAGGCCCACCACGTCCAGGACGAAGTGCACGCCACTGGCCCGTTCCTGCGGCACCCTCGCGCGTTTGAGCTCCGGCTCCACGGCATCAATGACCTGCTGCAAACTGGCGGGCACGGTGGTGCGCGAGAGCACGGCCGGGTCCCGTTGCATCTCGAACAGGATGAAGGCCGGCAGGCCGGGCGATCGCTCCAACAGCTGGAAGTAGCTGTTCACCAAGGCGGGCACTTTGTCGTGCAGCGATCCCGGTTCCTGCAGAAGCACGTTCAAGGCATGGTAGAACCCTTCGATCTCGTGCACCACCACCTCCTGCAGGATCGCCTCCTTGCTCTTGAAGTAGTAATGCAGCAGGCCCTTGTTCACCCCGGCCGCGTCCGCCAGCTCACGCACGTTCACACCGTCCATGCCCTTCTCGCGGAAGAGCTTGCACGCCGCCTCCAGGATGCGGTCGCGTGTGTCCGTTCTTGGCTCCTTGGTCATTTGGGTAACAAAGGAACGGACATTTACCCATTTGTCCAAATCCGGTGTTGTGCAGTGGGTGGTCGTACGCGGCTCCAGTGCCGTGATCGGAGAGCGATGACCCGTCGATCGCGCCCGTTGCCGGTCAGGACGCAGGCTTGTTCGCCTACCTGGGATGGTGATGGGCACCGTGCCAAAGGCCCTCATGGCCACCGGACCCGCGCCGCCCTACTTTGCCATCCCCTCCCCGACCGCACTCGACCACCATCCCTCGGTGCGTTGGATGAAACCACACCCAACGCTTTTTACCGGTCCCAGAACAAGGCTTCCACCGCCGGTGGTGTCTGCAGCGCCCACTCCCGCATCCGCCCACTTCACCCGGTCCAACCCTACCTCGTTCAGTGCTTCCCCATCAGGTATTCCGCCACGGCCTGGTAGGTCGGGAGCGAGGTGGCATCGTTGGCCGTGTTGGCCGCCACCGGATGGGAGGCCAGGCGCACGATCACCATTTCGGCTTTGGGGTCGATGTAGATGGCCTGGCCATACACACCACGGGCCATGAAGGCACCATGCGCATTCCC
>CAUJFM010000227.1 GCA_963169595.1 Bacteroidota bacterium
CTCGTTGAAGAGCTTCATGGCCTCGATGATGCAGATCGTCTTGCCCGGCTTCACCTCGTCGCCCACGGTCACGAACACGGGCTTGCCGGGGCCGGCCGCGCGGTAGAGGGTGCCGATCATCGGGGCGTGGATGGTGATGTACTTGCTGTCTGCCGCCGGGGCGGGAGCGGCAGCAGGGGCAGCCGCAGGAGCAGGGGCGGCGGCAGGAGCAGGCAGGGCCACGGGCTGGGCTGCGGGCAGGGGCTGCGCGATCACCTGCACCGGGGCTTCCTTCTTGCCGGCCGGGGTCTTGATGGTGATCTTGAAGTCCTTCTGCTCGATCTCCACTTCGCTCACGCCGCTCTTGGCGACGAACTTGATCAGGTCCTGGATCTGGGAAAGGTTCATGGGTTCGGTCTTTGGGCCGGGCACCGGTGTCCTTCGGGGCGCGGCCAAGATAGTCAGGTTAGGGATCGTGGAATGGTCAGGTTCAGCCTCCGTAGGCCCACTTGATCCAGATGGCGCCCCACGTGAAGCCTCCACCAAAAGCACTGAGGATCAGATTGTCACCCTTCTTCAGTCGGCTCTCCCACTCCCACAGGCACAGAGGGATGGTGCCGCTGGTGGTGTTGCCGTACTTCTCGATGTTCACCATCACCTTGCCGTCGTCCAGCCCCATGCGATGGGCGGTGGCATCGATGATGCGCTTGTTGGCCTGGTGCGGCACCAGCCAGCTCACATCGTCGGCGGTGAGGCCGTTGCGCTCCATGATCTCCGCGCTCACATCGGCCATGTTGGTCACGGCGAACTTGAACACGGCCTTGCCCTCCTGGTACACGTAGTGCTCCTTGCGCTCCACGGTGCGCTCAGTGGCGGGACGCATGCTGCCACCGGCCTTCTGGTGCAGGTACTGGCAGCCGCTGCCATCGCTGCGCAGGATGCTGTCCATCACGCCCACGCCCTCCTCATTGGGCTCCAGCAGCACGGCACCGCAGCCGTCGCCGAAGATGATGCAGGTGGCGCGGTCCTCGTAGTCGATGATGGAGCTCATCTTGTCGCCGCCCACCACCACCACCTTCCTGTGCTTGCCGCTCTCGATGAACTGCGCACCGGTGGTGAGGCCGTAGAGGAAGCCGCTGCAGGCCGCGCCCAGGTCGAAGCCCCAGGCGTTCTTCGCGCCGATGGCGTCGCACACGATGTTGGCCGTGGCGGGGAACACCCGGTCGGGCGTCACGGTGCACACGATCATCAGGTCGATCTCCTCGGGACCGATGCCGCGCTTCTTCAGCAGGCCGTTCACCGCCTCGATGGCCATCACGCTCAGGCCGCGGTCCTTGCCCTGCAGGATGCGTCGTTCCTTGATCCCGGTGCGCTCGGTGATCCAGGCATCGCTGGTCTCCACCATGGTCTCCAACACGTGGTTGGCCAGGACCATCTCCGGCACGTAGCCGTGCACGGCGGTGATCGCCGCGGTCGTTCTGCTCATGTGAGGGCTTCGCGGATGCGTTCGCTCAATCGGCTGGTGACCACCTCGTGGGTGGCGCGCACCATGCTCTGGATGGCGATCTCGTTGCTGATGCCGTGCCCGATGATCACGTTGCCGTTCACGCCCAGCACGGGCAGACCGCCGTAGTTCTCGTAGTTGAAGCGGTGCAGGAAGGGGTCGTTCACGCCGTGCCCTTCGAGCAGGTCGTGGAAGCCTTCGATCACCTTCAGCACCACATTGCCGGTGAAGCCGTCGCACACGATCACATCGGCCTTGTCGTTGAAGAGGTCGCGCCCCTCCACGTTGCCCACGAAGGTGTACTGCTGCTGCTCCTTCATCAGGCCATAGGCGGCCTGGGTCACGGTATTGCCCTTCTTCTCCTCCTCGCCGATGTTGAGCAGGGCCACCTTGGGCGCGGGGATGTGGTACACGTGCTCGGCCAGCATGGCCCCGAGCAGCCCGAACTGGGCCAGCACATCGGGTTTGCAGTCGGCATTGGCACCCACGTCCAGCAGGATGCCCACTCCACCCTTCTCCTTGGGTACCAAGGTGGGGATGCAGGGGCGGATCACACCCGGGATGGGCTTCACGCTGAAGACGCTGCCCACCAGCATGGCGCCGGTGTTGCCAGTGCTCGCGAAGGCATCCAGCTTCCCTTCCTTCAGCAGGTGGAAGCCGATGCTGATACTGCTCCGCGGCTTGGTCTGCAGCGCCTTGGTCGGGTTGTCGTGCATGGTGATATCGTCCTGGCTGGGGACGATATCGAACGCGGCCGCATCGGCGCCTTCGGCCTGGAGGCCGGCCCGGATGGCCGCCTCATCGCCGATCAGCACCAGCCGCACGTCGGACGGCAGCTCGCGCACGGCCAGCACCGCACCCTTGATGGGCACGGACGGACCGTGATCGCTACCCATGATATCCAGACCGATCCTCATGTGAGGGCGCGGGGGACCAAGGGTGTATGGACCTTACTCGGCGCTTTCGCTGCCGGAGACCACCAGACGACCGTTGTAGTACAGGTCGTCACCCACCTTGTAGGCGCGGTGGCGCAGGTGCGTCTCGCCGGTGATGGCGTCCACGGTCAGCGTGGGCACAGCGGCCTTCTGGTGCGTACGACGCTTCATGGTACGCGTTTTCGAGTGGCGTCGCTTCGGATTTGGCATGGTCGATCGGGATTAGTGGCTCAGGGCCGCTTGGTCTTCAGTTGTTTGAGGGCGTCCCAACGGGGGTCGGGCGCATGTTCCTGTTCCACGGTCAGGTTGCCGAGGACCTTCTCCACCTCGGGGTCGCACTGGCCGGCGGGATGCACCTTGCGCGCCGGCAGGGCCAGGCGCAGGCACTCGTAGATGTAATGCGTCAGGTTGATGCTGTGCGCTGCGGGGTCCAGGGTCACCAGCTCGTCGTCGTCCTGATCGGGGTCGCCATGCAGCTGGAAGATCTGCCGCTGATCCCCCTTGAGCACCAGGTCCATCAGGGCGTCGCAGTGGTCGCAATGCACCCGCACCGGGCCCTCCACGTGGATGTTGGTCACCAGCATGGTGGAGGTCTTGTCCAGCCGCACCTGCACGTCCACCTCCCCGCCCTCGAAGGCCTCGTCGCCCACGGCGGCAAAAAAGTCCGCGCCCAGCTGGAAGGTGAAGGCATGGCTGCCGTCCTTCAGGCCGGTGAACGGGATGGTATGCTCCTTGAGCGGGTCCATGGCAGGGCGCCCCCTTTCGGGAAAGAGGACCGCAAATGTAGGATCTTTGGGGGATCCGGGCGTTGGGTCAACGGGTGGAGGTGCAGCAAGAGGCGAAGCTTACCGCCAAGGAGCGACCAACGGAAAGGCCCCCTTCCCACACCCCGCTGTTGGCACGGCGCACATACCAAGCACCCGGCGTGCGGCGTAATACGGGTAACTTCGGCGCCATGTCTTTCCTGCTCCGTCGCCTCTTCTGGGCCCTTCCGTTCCTGGCCCAACCCGCTGTGGCCCAGCCGGATGAGTCCGTGCGCCTAACCCCCGACGACCCGGTGGTGCAACGCCTGGACGACCTGGCCCAGCTCCCGTGGATCAAGCATTCCACCTTCACCACCGATACGGCCCACCACAACGTGCACGGCTTCCCCGCCAGCCACATTCCCGCCTGGACCGAACGGGACCTGCGCCAGCGGCTGGAGGCCCTGGACGCCGCCACCCCTTTCGCGCTCACCTACAACGCGCCGGTGCAGGCCTACCTGGACCTCTACACCATCCGCAAGCGGGAGCTGTCGTCCCGCATGCTGGGGCTGGCCGAGCTGTACTTCCCCGTTTTCGAGGAAGCGCTGGACCGCCACAAGATGCCCATGGAGCTGAAGTACCTGGCCGTGGTGGAGAGCGCCCTGAACCCGGCCGCCCGCAGCCGTGCCGGTGCCGTGGGCCTGTGGCAGTTCATGCTGGCCACCGGTAAGATGTACGGACTGGACGTGGACAGCTACATCGACGAACGGCACGATGTGTACCTGAGCACCGAGGCCGCCTGCAAGTACCTGAAGTACCTCTACGGCCTGTACGACAACTGGGAGATGGCCCTGGCCGCCTACAACTGCGGTCCCGGCAACGTGAACAAGGCCATCCGCCGCAGCGGGGGCTACAAGGACTACTGGAAGATCTACGAGCACCTGCCCCGCGAGACCCGCGGCTACGTGCCGGCCTTCATCGCGGTGAACTATCTCTTCGCCCACCACGCGGACCACAACCTCTACCCCATCGCGCCCACCTATTGCGCCTATGAGGTGGATACCGTGCAGGTGTGCTACCGCCTGGACCTGCAATCCGTGGCCAAGCTCACCGGCGCCCCCTTCGCGGAGCTGCAGGCGCTGAACCCCACCTTCAAGCTGGGCGTGGTGCCCGACATCCAGCAGCCCATGACCATCTACCTGCCGCGCGATGCCGCCGGTGTGTTCGTGGCCAACGAGGACCACTTCCGCTACACGGCACCGGCGCCTGCCACGCCGCTGCCCGCCGCCGTGGCCGCTGCGGAACCGCCCAAGTCGGCCAGCTCGCGCACGCACACGGTGCGTTCCGGCGAATCCTTGGGCACCATCGCCCGCAAGTACGGCGTGAGCGTGAGCGAGCTGAAGCGCTGGAACGGCCTGCGCAGCGACCGCATCCGTGCGGGACAGAAGCTGAAGGTGGGCCGGCCACAGGGCAGCACCTCCGCGCAACAGCCAGCCCCCGACCGGTCCGCCGAACCGGTGCTGTACTACACCGTTCAGCCGGGCGACACCCTGTGGAACATCGCGCAGCGGCACCCCGGTGTCACTGTGGAGGACCTCCGCCGCCTGAACGCGGACGACCTGCGCAACGGGCTCAAGCCGGGGCTCAAGCTGAAGGTGGTGCCGCCCCGCGGTTGATCGGGCCGCGCACGTTCCTGCATGGCGCTGAGCATCAAGCAATAGGCGGAAGACACGGCCCGTTTTATGAACAGAACGGGCGCTGGTGTTGAAAATTCCACTGGGCAAAGGCCCTTCAAGCGTGGTAATTTTCGGTGTCCCTATTGGTCACGGTCATGGATCTCGCACACCTCAGTTCCTTCACACACAAGCATTGCCGCTTCAAGCTCCGCTCGGGCAAGGAGGTGTATGGCGTGGTGTGGGAAGTGGAGACCACCGATGGTGCCGGTGAGCACAACACCAGCCTCTACTTCGCCAGCGTGCGGGACTACGAGCGGCTCCAGCAGGAGCACACGCCGGTGAACGTCATCCCCATGCGCCCCGAGGAGATCGTGGCGGTGGAGAGCTTGGCGAGCTGAGGACCTTCCCCGCCTTACTGCTTCAGACCATGTCCCCGGTGGACGAACAGGTCGCCCGAGGTCTGATAGAACAATTGGGTCCCGTTGCGGATCCCGTTGCCTGACATGTAGTAGGGGCCGCTCACCTGCTGAGAAGGGAAGGAGAATGCATCACCGGACATGAGCGCACGATATGGCGCACCATCGTTCCAAAGGTTATTGAAGAACAATGTGTCCGCTGCCGTTCCGCCGGTCGTGATCGGCAGGACGTAGGTGCGCACCTCGGCCAGCGCACCATCGATCCATAAGCTGTCCGTCACGTTCCAATTCCCCAGGAACGGTGAACGCGGATCCGGCGTCGATGTGGGCGCAGGCTCCGCGGCGGCTTCCTCCTTGTTGCAGGCCGCGATCAGGACCGCAACGACCAGGGCAGCGACCGGCCCGCGACCGAGGAAGCGTTTTGTGATGCACATGCTCGAAAGTACCACTTCGCCCGGCACTGAACGATCCGTCCAGCCGGTCCTCATCAACGACCGACCGCTTCGACCCACTTACTTCACCAGCCCCGCCTGCTCCATGAGGAAGGCGTAGATCAGCGCCACTTCCTTCAAGCGCTCGAAGCGCCCGGAGGCACCGCCGTGGCCGGCCTCCATGTTGGTGTGGAGCAGGATCGGCGCGTCGCCCTGTTGGTGGTCGCGCAGGCGGGCCACCCACTTGGCAGGCTCCCAGTACTGCACCTGGCTGTCGTGGAAGCCGGTGGTGACCAGCAGGGCGGGATAGCGGGCGTCCTTCACGTTGTCGTAGGGTGAATAGGCCAGCATGCGGTCGTAGGCGGCCTTCTCCTTGGGGTCGCCCCACTCATCGAACTCACCGGTGGTGAGGGGGATGCTGTCATCGAGCATGGTGGTCACCACGTCCACGAAGGGCACCTCGGCCACGGCGGCCTTCCACAGCTCGGGGCGCATGTTCACCACGGCGCCCACGAGCAGACCGCCCGCGCTGCCACCCATGCAGAAGAGGCGGGCGGGGTCGGCGTAGCGCTCCTTCACCAGGTGGTCCGCACAATCGATGAAGTCGGTGAAGGTGTTCATCTTGTGCTCCATGCGGCCGTTCTCGTACCAGGCCCGGCCCAGCTCCTCGCCGCCGCGGATGTGCGCGATGGCGAACACGAAGCCGCGGTCGAGCAGGCTGAGGCGCCCGCTGCTGAAGGTGGGGTCGATGCTGTGCCCGTAACTGCCATAGCCGTAGAGCAGCAGGGGCGCGCTTCCGTCATGCTTCGTGCCCTTGCGGTACACCAGGCTCACGGGCACCTGGGCGCCATCGCGCGCCGGCACCCAGATGCGCTCGCTCGCATAGTCCGCCGCATTGAAGGTGCCCAGCACTTCCTGCTGCTTCAGGAGCACATCGGTGGCGGCATTGAGGTCATGCTCGTACACGCTGCTCGGCGTGGTGAGCGAGGTGTAGCCGTAGCGCAGCTTGTCGGTGTCCCACTCGGGGTTGGTGCCGCTGTAGGCCACGTAGGCCGGGTCGTTGAAGCGGATCTCGTGCTCACGGCCATCGCTAAGGCGGCGGATGCGCAGGTGCGTGAGGCCCTCGCGGCGCTCGCTGATCACCAGATGGTCCTTGAAGGTGTCGACGTCCTCCAACAGCACCTCAGCGCGATGCGGCACCACCTCGGTCCAACGGGCCTTGTCGCGGGTGGCCCCTTCGGCGCATTGCATCAGGCGGAAGTTCTGCGCCTGCCAGTTGGTGAGGATGTACCAGTGCCCCGGCTTCCCGCCATGGGCCGGCACATGCATCACGCTGTGCTCGTGCTCCTCCTCGCGGGGCAGGAAGACCTCGAAGCCGCCCATGGGCTGGTCCACCGGGAGGAAGAGGTGCTCGCTGCTCATGGTGCTCTCGGTGGTGATCATCACGAAGCGCTCCGAGCGGCTGCGGTACACGTCACAGCTGAAGGCGGGGTCCTTCTCCTCGTACACCACCACATCGGTGGCCGGATCGGTACCCAGTACGTGGCGGTAGATGCGGTAGCTGCGCAGGGTCTTGTCCTTGCGGGGATAGAACACGGTGCGGTCGTCCGCGAAGGCGCAGCCGCCGCCGGTGTTGGTGATCACATCGGGCAGGTCGGTGCCGGTGCTCAGGTCGCGGAACCGGATCTCGTACTGCCGGCGTCCCACGCGGTCCACGCTGTAGGCCACCAGTCGGTTGTTGGGGCTCACCTCGAAGTCACCCAGGTCGAAGTAGGTGAAGCCCTCGGCCAGTGCGTTCTCGTTGAGGAAGTCCTCCTCCACCGCGCCCGCCGCATCCTTCCGCCGCACATGCACGGCGTACTCCTTGCCCTCCTCAAAGCGGTAGTGGTACCAGTAGCCGTTCTCGCGGTAGGGCACGCTGAGGTCGGTCTCCTTGATGCGGGCCTTCATCTCCTTGTAGAGGTCCGCGCGGAGCTGTTTCACGGGAGCGAGCACGGCATCGGAGTAGGCGTTCTCGGCCTCCAGGTGGGCGATCACCTCGCGGGTGTGCGCATCGGGCTCCTTCGCGTTCCGTTGCTCCTCGGTGAGGCGCATCCAATGGTACTCGTCGGTGCGCACGTGTCCGTGGGCGGTGAGCGTGAAGGGCTTCTTGGCGGCCTGCGGAGGCGTGGGCCGGAGGGGGGCGTTCATGGACGGATCGGCGTTGTTGCAGGCGGTGCCCCACAGTGCGGCAAGCACCAGGACGGAGGGAATGATCTTCATGGGCACGGCGGGGCCCGAAAGTACGGCCGGGGCGTTCAACCCAGGACCTGTTGCAGCACAGCGGGCGACCGTAGTTCGCCCAGTCCTTCGCGGTGCATGCGGAAGTAGAGCAGCAGGTGGTCCAGCAGTTCCCGGCGTTGGGGCGCAGGGATGGTGAGCTGCGCCATGGTGGTGAGGTCGTGCTCCAGGAGCTGCGCCAGGGCCAGGCTCAAGGGCGGGCCCAGCGTGTGCCCGTGTGGTGCGGCCCCGGCCAGGAAATAGCCTTCGCGCAGGTCGAAGCGGTCCTCACCAGGCTGCGGCGGCTCGGGCCGGAAGCCGAGCTGCTCGGCGAGGAGCACCAGGAAGACCAACGGGAAGTGGCGTACGTCCGCGGCGGTGTCCATCGCCTCCAGCACCTCGTCCAGGAAGGCCTGCATGCCTTCGTCGGCGGCCTCTTCGCGCAGCACGCGGTACAGCACCTCCTGCACGAAGAGGGCGAGCGTGGCGCGCACGGGGTCGAGCGATACCTGGGTGTAGGGCCGCTCCACCCGCAGCTCGCGCACCGTGTGCAGATCGCGCTCGGTGTGCTCGTCCATCACCACCTCGAGGCGATTGAGCGGTTGCAGGGCCGCGTTGCTCACCCCGCGTTTGCCCCCCGTGCGCAACAGCAACGAGCGCAGGCCCGAGCGTTCGGTCCACGCCTTGAGCACCACGGTACGGTCGCCGTGCCGGATGGTCTTCAGCACGATGGCGCGGGTGGTGACAAGCATGGGATCGCCGAACGAGCGCGGTCAGCGCACCACCATCACCTTGGTGTTGCATTTGGTGGACCCGTACCGGTCCGTGGCGAAGATCAGATAGACGCCCGTGGCCACGCGGTTCCCGCTCATGTCGGTGCCCGGCCAGATGGCCTGACCGCCGAGCGAGGTGGTGCGGTACACCAGGTTGCCGGCCATGTCGGTGATCTTCACCTCACTGTCCCGCACCAGGCCATCGATGGCGATGGGGCCGGTGTAGGTCTCGCGCACCGGATTGGGGAACACCTTGGCGCATTCGGCGGTCTCCAAGCCCGCGATGGCATCGCTGCGGTAGCTGATGATGCCGCGGTCCGTGGCGAAGAAGACCTCCCCGGTGAGCTCGTTGATGGTGATGGCGTTGATGGTGTTGCTGGGCAGCGGGCTGTTGCTCTCGGTGAAGTGGTGGATCTGGGTGCGGCCATCCGCCGAGAGCAGGTACACGCCGCCCGTCTGGGTCCCCATCCACTTGCGGTTGGCACCGTCCACGGCGATGGCGCTCACCGATTCGGTCTCCAGCAGGATCTGCACGTTGCCATCCTGTTCGATGAGGATCTGCTGGGCATCCCAGCCGGTGCCGTCGAAAATGGCGCCGGGGTTGTAGAAGACGGCAGGCCCTTTGGATGTCCCCACCCAGATGAGGCCATCGAGGTCCTCGGCCACGGCATACACATCGGGCGCGGGCAGGCCACCGCTGCCGGCCGTGTTGTTCACCAGTTTCCAGCGGTCGTCGCTCGCCTGCGAGGGCGTGCCCGCATCGTCCATCACCAGCAGGCTGTTGCCCCTGGGCCGGACGATCCATTTGAAGTTGTTGAAGGAGGCGGGCACGATGTCCGCCAGCAGCAGGTTGCCGGCCAGCAGGCTGCCGGGCGTGAAGGAGTACCAGTTGCCATCGCGGGTGCGCACCACCACGGGGTTCTGCGCCCAGGCGTTGGTCATCCACAGGTTGCCGTTGAGGTCGAAGTTCATGCCGGCCACGTTCACCTTGCCTTCGGCACCGTTCAGTTCCACGCCCAGGGCGCTGTTGGTGTGGTTCCAGATCGCCACTGGCCGCCGGTCCCGGAACTCGACCACCCCATCGTCCCAGGTGCCCACCCAGGCATGCATTGGGTCGTCCGGGTCCACGGCCACCGACACATAGTCGTTCACCGCACCGCCGAAGTTGTTCACCCCGAGCAGGATAGGTTCGTTGGAGAGATCGCTACTGCCCCAACGGCCGTCCGCGAAGTGATGGACCCCATCCTTCAGGAAGGTGCTGCTCCAGTTGCCGGCCAGGGCACCGGTGGCCACGTACAGCGCTCCCCCGTGCGAGGCCATCCGCCAGGTGTTCGCGGTCTTGGGGCCGTTGGGTTGGATGGCCGTTCCGATGTCACCGCCCTGCGCACTGATCAGCCCCCGCTCCCGGTCGGCCACCCAGAAAGCGCCGGACTGGGCCCGGATGGCCTGCGCGGGGAAGGCCGGACCACCATCGTATCCGAAGATGAAGGTCACCTCGGACATGCCCTGTTGGTACATGTGGATGTCGTACTCGTGGGGGATCACCACGAACTGCCCGTCTGAACTGAGGTCCAGCCCGCGGTTCTTGCGTCCGTAGAGCGGCTCGAACTTCGACCAGGTGTTGGCCGTGCCCAGCAGCAGCAGGGTGTCCCGCTCACCGGTGCTCGCCCGCCAGTTCAGCAGCAACTGGTCGCCCAGGAGCACCGTGTGGCTGAAGGGCCCGTTGGCCATGGTGGAGGGCATGTCGGCACGCTTGCGCCAGCTTTCGTAGGCAGCCAGGTTGGGGGCGTTCTTCGAGGCGGTGAAGAGGCCCGTGTTGGTGGCGGCGTAGATGGAATCCTGGAACACGGTGATGCCGTTCACCTGCACCTGCGCCCCGTTGGGACCGATGAACCAGGTCTCGCGCACCTCACGCCGCTGCAGGTCCACCAGCACGATGCCGAAGCCACAGCCCAGGTAGGCCAGGTGGCCTTCCATGTACACCGAGTAGATGCCCTTGTTGCCCAGGATGGAGCTGCGTTTGATGTCGCCCATGTTGAAGCTCCGATCGCCCTGGATAAGGTCGAGGTTGCCGTTGGTGTAGTACACCAGCAGCATCTGCAGCTCGTTGTTCCAGGCCAGGCCCTGGATGCCCACATCGTTCAGCAGGTTCACCTTGTTGATGGGGTCGATCTCGCCGATGCCGGGCTGGTACCGGAACATGCTGGTGGAGGTGGCGCAGTACACATGGCCGCCGCCCTCGGCCACCGCGATGGTGTTGCGGTAGGGGAAGTGCGCCCGCCATGTGCCGATGGGCAGGGCGTCCTGCGCGTGCAGGGTGTGGAGCAGGGCGAACAGGAAGAGCAACGAGGTCAGGGGACGCATCACGGGCATGGGCACACGTTCGGGCAGGTAGAACGCACGGAAGGCGCGATCGGTATGGCACAAGGTAAGCGGTGCAAAGATCGGCGCTGCGGCAGGGCCCGCGACAGCCCCGCACCGGGGCTCTGAACGAAGGACGCCCCGTTGCCGGGGCGTCCTTCTTCCGAGGTCACGAGCGGATTCGAACCGCTGTACGAGGTTTTGCAGACCTCTGCCTAGCCCCTCGGCCACGTGACCCTGTGGGGGCGGCGAAGATAGGATGATCGGGCTTACCCCTCGATGGTGTACACGGCCTCGTCCACATCGCCGTTGATGGGCGGACGTTCCTTCACGAGCCGGACCCGCCAGCGGTAGGCCGGATCCCACTCGGCCTTGAGGGCGTCAAGGATGCGCCGGGCCACATGCTCGATGAGCCGGCTGCGCACCGCCATCTCCCGCAGCACCAGCGCGGTCACCCGGCCGTAATCGACGGTATCGCGCAGGTCATCGCCCTGCTCGGCGGTGGTGAATTGGCCTTCCACCGCCACGTCCACGCGGTAGTGTCCGCCGATGCGGCCCTCCTCCTCCAGGCAGCCATGGTAGGCGAACACCCGGATGCCGTTCACCTCGATCAAGCCCATGGGCGGCAGCGTTCCAGTCCGGCCTTCAAGCGGGCCAGCACTTCATCCCGGCCCAGCAGGGTGCTCACCTCGAACATGCCCGGGCCCTGCATGCGACCCGCCACGAAGAGGCGGTACAGCGGCATCACCTGGCCCACCTTGAGCCCATGGGCGCCGAGCACCTCGTTGAAGGCGGTCTCCAGCGCGGCCGGGGTCAGCTCCGCCATCGCCTCCAGCTTGGCGATGTAGGCCTCCAGTGCGGGCGCGGCCTCGGGTTTCCAGCGCTTACGCAGTTCAGCCTCACCCTCCGCGTTGCCCTCCAGCGGGGAACCCGAAGTGAAGAGGTAGAGCCCCTCCAGCATGTCGTCCACGAAGGTGGCGCGCTCCTTCAGCAGCACCGCGCCCGCCGTAGCCTTGGCCAGGTCCACGTTCAGGCCCTTCGCATTGAGGCTGGCCTGCAACTGGGCGCCCAGCTCCGCATCGGGGCGGTGGCGCAGGTACTGCTGGTTGAACCATTTCGTCTTCTCCGGATCGAAGCGGGCACCACCCTTGTGCACCCGGGCCAGATCGAAGTACTGCACCATGTCGGCCATGGACATCAGCTCCACGTCGCCGCCGGGGTTCCAGCCCAGCAGGGCCAGCATGTTCACGAAGGCCTCGGGGTAGTAACCGCGTTCGCGGTAGCCGCTGCTCTGCTCGCCGCTGGCGGGGTCCTGCCAGTTGAGGGGGAAGACCGGGAAGCCGAGGCGGTCGCCATCGCGCTTGCTGAGCTTGCCATTGCCGTCGGGCTTCAGGATCAGCGGCAGGTGGGCAAAGGCGGGACGTTCCCAACCGAAGGCCTCGTAGATGAGCACGTGCAGCGGCGCACTGGGCAGCCACTCCTCCCCGCGGATCACGTGGGTGATGCGCATCAGGTGGTCGTCCACGATGTTGGCCAGGTGGTAGGTGGGCATGCCGTCGCTCTTGAAGAGCACCTTGTCGTCGATGTTGCTGCTGTGCACCACCACCCAGCCGCGGATCAGGTCCTCGAAGCGCACCTCCACATGGCGCGGCACCTTCAGGCGGATCACGTACTCATCGCCGCGGGCCAGGCGCTCCTTCACATCGTCGGCGCTCAGGCTCAGGCTGTTCTTCATGTGCTCACGCGTCACCGCGTTGTAGGCGGGCGCGGCCACACCGGCGGCCTTCAGGCGTTCGCGCATGGCCTCGAGCTCCTCGGGCGTGTCGAAGGCGTAGTAGGCCTTGTCCGCCGCGATGAGCTGCTCGGCATACTGGCGGTACATCGCCTTGCGCTCGCTCTGCCGGTAGGGACCGTCGGGGCCACCCACCCACGGGCTTTCATCGGGCGTGAGGCCGCACCAGTCGAGGGCCTCGCGGATGTAGTCCTCGGCCCCGGGCACGAAACGTTGCTGGTCGGTGTCCTCGATGCGCAGCAGGAACTGGCCTCCGTGCTTGCGGGCGAAGAGGTAGTTGTACAGGGCGGTGCGGACACCACCCATGTGCAGGGGGCCGGTGGGGCTGGGGGCGAAACGGACGCGTACGCTCATGGGATAAGGGTGCCGCGCGTAGCGGCCGGAAAATGGGAGGGCGAAGGTAACAGGGTGGCCCGAGGGCCGCACGCTCAGCGCAACTGCACGCCCTTCAGCAGCAGGCGCTGCCACTGGCTGTGCTCGCGCAGGTATTGCTTGATCGCCGGGTGGGTGGGAATGAGCTTCCAGCCCTTGGCGTCCACATGGGCCAGCACCTTTTCCATCAACACACCGCCGACCCCCATGGCCTCCAAGGCCTTGGGCACATCGATGGAGGTGAGGAAGATGCGGTCCCCGTCACGGTCATACTCCACACGGGCCCGCTGACCATCGGCCCGCAACACGAACTGCCGGTAGTCCGTCTCGTCGTGCAGTTCAAGGCTGTTCGGGTCGAAGGGGGCGACTTTCTTGGCCATGGCTGGCAAAAATACCACGGCGGACCGCTACACGGCCGCGCCGGTCAGAAGTTGAGCAGGGCGCCCACGAACGGAAGGCCGAAGGGGAGCACGGCCTCGGCCAGCTGTTCATTGTACAGCACGCCGAGGTCGATGGCCAGGTGCTCGCCCACCACGCGGATGCCCAGGCTGTTGGCCAGCAGGGTGCGAGAGCCCTCCAGGAAGAACCAGTTCTCCGTGACGGCCTGCACATTGGGGAAGAGCCGGAAAGCCCCGGCCGCGATGAAGAGCGGTCCTTGCACCCGGCCTTCCGCATCATCCGCCCAGCCTCCGGCAAGCGACAATTGGTTGTTCGGGTTCCCGTAAGTGAGCACGGCCATGGCGCTTGTCAGGCCCACCGTGATGGTGGTATCGCCCTCATTGCCCGGCAGGGTGAGCGGCAATTGGAAGTAGGTGGCCGCGCCCGCCAGGTGGAAGGCACCGCCGACCGACCCGCCGACCTGGACCCGCGTGTTCCACACCGGTGCGCGGTCGCGCGAGTTCAACATGGAATAGAGGTCGACCCCGGCGGCCACACTGAAATGATCGGTGATGCCATAGGAGAGGCCGTTCCAGGAGACCAGCACGTTGCGATAGAGCCCTTCACCGCGCTGCAGGGGAATGGCCGAGGCCAACTGGAAATACTGCGAACCGAACGGGTTGGTGGAACGGTGGTGGAGGAGCGATCGCTTCGGGGCCGATACGCCGATGGGACGGACAACCGATCCATCAACCCCGCCCGCAAGCCCTTCGAACGGGGCCAGCAGGACAAGCAGCAGCATCGCCATGCGGAACACGCTCGCGGATATCTTGAAGTTCACGGACATGTTCCAAGGGGTAGACGGAACGATGCCTCATGGGATGCCCTGTCGGCCATTTTGACGGACCGTCTAAATTGCCTCACCACCAGACCCATGATCCGGACGCTACCCCTCGCCCTCCTGGCCTTCGCCCTGCTTCCACGGACCCTGACCGCGCAGTGCGATGGCTGCACGCCTGACCTGAGCTGCACCATGGAGCCCGCGTTCCCCACGCTGTGCCCCCTGCTGCCGCCCGATGCCACCGCCGGGGAATTCTACCAGCAGGACTTCACCTTCTGGCTGCCATCAAGCTTCACGGAGCCTGGCAGCGGAGTCACGGTCGACTTCCAGCAGATGACGATCACCAGCGTCACGGGCCTGCCCTTCGGACTGAGCTTCATAGCCAGCGATCCGGCCGGTGTGTACTACCCGCAGGAGGACCAGTACGGTTGCGGGCGCATCTGCGGCACTCCGCTGGGCGCGGGAGAGTACCTCATCACCATCAACATCATCGCCTCCGTCACCTTCAGCGGCTTCGACATCGATGCCCCGCAGCAGTTCCAACTGCCGCTCACGGTGCTGCCCGGCACCGGTGGCAACAGCAGCTTCACCTACTCGCCCACCTCGGGCTGCGGCAGCGTGGAGGCCACCTTCAACGCGCTGATCGACGCGGCGCCCTCGCCCACCAGCTATGTCTGGGACTTCGGCAACGGCAACACCAGCACGCTGGCCACGCCTCCCATGCAGACCTACGCCTCCCCCGGCACCTACGTCATCTCCCTGGCCACCACCGTGGGCGGCTACGTGCTGAACACGGTTAACGTGACCGGAGTGAACGGCAACTGGTGCGGCGATGTGGAGGAACCGGACATCCCCTTGGTTGGTTGCACCGGCTCACCCGACCTCTATTTCGTGCTCACCGATGGCACAGGCACCACCTACACCTCCAGCACCGTGGACAACACCACCACCGGCTCGTGGAACGGACTGGGGCTGTTGCTGGACAACGCGCCCTACTCCGTCGAGTTCTTCGATGAGGATGCCGTCAGCCAGAACGACCCGCTGGGCACCTACAATATCCCCGCGAACGGGGAAGGCACCTACTTCATCAACGTGGCGGGCGGCACCACCGGCAGCCTGATCATCGACCTGGAGCCGCAGCAGGTCTTCACGGACACGGACACCATCGTGGTCTTCCCTGCTCCGGAACTGGTGCTCTCCGCCAATGGCAACCAGCTCTGTGTGGCGAACGACACGCTGGCTGGCTACGTGTGGTTCCTGGACGGCGATACCATCCCCAGTGCGTCAACAGCCTGCATCGCCGCCCAAGGACCCGGCGTGTACACCGTTTCGGGCACCAATGCCTTCGGCTGCACCGCGCTCAGCAACGAACTGGTGGTCTGCCCCACGCTCACCATCGCGCGCAACGGCAACGTGCTCTTTGTACCCGATGATTTCGAGAGCTACGCCTGGACCTTCAACGGTGCGCCCATCGGCAACGATGAGCCCTTCGTGTTCACCGACGGCGATGGCACTTACGCCCTCACCGCCACCAACGCCAATGGATGCACTGTGACGGCCAGCTACCTGCTCAACACGGTGGGTGTGGAGGAGGCCGCTACCGCCAGCTTCCCCCTCGCCCTCTACCCCAACCCGAACGATGGGCGCTTCACCGTGGTGGCCGAGGGGCTGAAGGAGGCAGTGGTGCAGGTGGAGGTGCGTGATGCCACGGGCCGCATGGTCCATCAGCAAAGCATTCCGACCCAAGCTGGGCAGCTGAAGCTGCAGATGGCATTGGACCTAGGGCCAGGCGCTTACATGGTAAGATTGACCGATGGCCGATCCGTTGCGGCCGTTCGTTTCATCCGATAGGAACCGGACCATTCCGGGCTTAGCTTGGCGTAAAAGGAACCCGCCATGCTGCGCTTCCGGAACCTTCTCGTCCTTCTCGTCGCGCTGTTCTGCGGAACCGCGTCCGGACAGGTCCACGTCATCGGTGAAACCTCGCTCATCACCTGCAGTGGAACATTGGTGGAGAGCAGCGATGGTACCGGCTACCCGACCGACACCGTGCTGATGACGACCATTTGCGGAGACGGGGCGGGATCGCGGATCGCCCTTTCATTCAATGCGTTCCAGCTGCCCGACGAGGACGGGCAGGGAGATACCCTGTTCATCTATAGGGGGAGCGATGAGAGCGGTGTACTGATCGGCTCGTTCACCGGAAGCGAGCTTCAGGACACGCTGATCACCTCCACGATAGCAGGAACCGAAAGATGCCTGACCTTGGTGCTGCGCACGAAAGCTGCGGGTAGCGGGACGTTAAGCGCGACCAATACCTGCCTGCCGGAAT
>CAUJFM010000228.1 GCA_963169595.1 Bacteroidota bacterium
GCAGCGCCAACATGGACACCCTGGTGGCCTTGAGCACCGGAGTAGCCTATGTCTTCAGCGTCTTCAACACCGCCTATCCGCAGTTCTGGACCGACCGCGGACTGATGCCGCATGTGTACTTCGAGGCCGCCGCGGTGGTCATCACCTTCATCCTGCTGGGCAAGTTCCTGGAGGAGCGTGCCAAGGCCGGGACCGGAAGTGCGATCAAGAAGCTCATGGGCCTGCGCCCCAATACCGTGCTGCGCGAGGCGGCCGATGGGTCCGCCCGGGAGGTGGCGATCGCCGAAGTGAACGTGGATGACATCCTGGTCATCCGCCCGGGCGAGAGCATCGCGGTGGACGGTGAGGTGCTGAGCGGCGAGAGTTACGTGGACGAGAGCATGCTTAGCGGTGAGCCCGTGCCGGTGGCGAAGACGCCCGGTGCGAAGTTGCTGGCCGGCACCATCAATCAGAAGGGAAGCCTGCGCATGCGCGCCGATAAGGTGGGCGCGGCCACGCTGCTGGCGAACATCGTGCGCGCCGTGCAGCAGGCCCAAGGGAGCAAGGCGCCCGTGCAGCAGCTGGTGGACAAGGTGGCGGCCGTGTTCGTGCCGGTGGTGATGGGAATCGCGGTGCTGAGTGCCATCATCTGGTGGGTGCTTGGCGGTGAGCACGCCTTCACGCAGGGCCTGCTGGCGCTGGTCACCGTGCTGGTGATCGCCTGCCCCTGCGCGCTGGGCCTCGCCACGCCCACCGCCATCATGGCCGGCATGGGCAAGGGCGCCGAGAACGGCATCCTCATCAAGGACGCCGAGAGCCTGGAGCGGGCCCGCAACATCACCGCCATCGTGCTGGACAAGACCGGCACCATTACCGAAGGAAAGCCGGAGGTGGTGGAGGTGGCCGGACAGCAGGACAGCGATGCCATGGCCGCCCTATTGGCCATCGAGACCCGATCAAAACACCCCTTGGCGGACGCCGTGGTACGCCATCTCTCCAATGCACCTGCACCGTCGACCCTCCGGGTCGACAACCATGATACTGTGTTGACATCCTTCGAGGACCTCACCGGCAAGGGTGTGAAGGCTACGGTAGCCGGCACCACCTGGCTGGTGGGCAATCGCCGCCTGCTGGAGGAGAACGGTGTGGCCATCACCGCGGAATGGCGCGAGCACGAGAAGCGCTGGCAGGAGGCTGCGCATACCGTTGTGTGGCTGGCCGACGGTGCCCAGGTGCGGGCAGCGATCGCCATTACCGACCGCATCAAGCCATCAGCCGCGGAGGCCATCGCACGGCTGAAGCGCAGCGGCATCACCGTCTACATGCAGACCGGTGATGCGCGGCGTACTGCGCAGGCCGTGGCCAAGGCCGTGGGCATCGAGGACTTCCGCAGCGAGGTGCTCCCCAAGGACAAGGGCGCCTTCGTGGCCGGCTTGCAGCAGCAGGGCCATGTGGTGGCCATGGTGGGCGATGGCATCAACGACAGCGAGGCGCTCGCCAAGGCCGATGTGAGCATCGCCATGGGCAAGGGCAGCGACATCGCCATGGACGTGGCGCGGATGACGCTCATCAGCACCGATCTGCTGGCCATCCCGCGTGCCATCCAGCTCTCCCGCCGCACCGTTTCGCTCATCCGCCAGAACCTCTTCTGGGCCTTCATCTACAACGTTATTGGCATCCCCATCGCGGCAGGCGTCCTGTACCCCATCAACGGCTTCCTGCTCGACCCCATGATCGCCGGTGCGGCCATGGCCCTGAGCAGCGTGAGCGTGGTGAGCAACAGCCTGCGCCTCCGCTGGGCGCGGTTGGACCGATGACGAACGGACTGAACAACGAACCGAACACCGAACGACCATGAGAACCCTCTTCCTCCTCATCAGCCTTTCCCTGGCCTTCCTCGTTACCGGGTGCCAGGCCCAGGTCCGCAACACGCGCACCGCTGCGGTCACCATCACCGGCAACTGCGGTATGTGCGAGGCCACCATCGAAAAGGCCGCCTTCGTGAAGGGCGAGGCCACCGCCGATTGGGACAAGGACAGCAAGCGCGCCCTGCTCACCTTCGACAGCACGCGCACCAACGCCGATGCCATTCTGCAGCGCATCGCCCAGGCCGGCTACGACAACGAGCGCTACCTGGCCCCTGATGCGGCCTATGCGGCGCTGCCGGAATGCTGCCGCTATGAGCGCACCTTCAAGAAGGCGCCGGTCGTTGCTTCCGTGGTGCAACAGCCGGACACGAGCACGGCGGTGGAGCAGTCGACCGCGGCAACTGCCAAGACCGATCCCCTCGCCCCCGTGTTCGACGCTTACTTCCAAGTGAAGGATGCCTTGGTGTCCTCCGACGCGGCCAAGGCGAAGATCGCCGCACAACGCCTCGATGAGGCCGTGCGTGCGGTGGACATGAGCGCGCTGGGCCATGAGGTCCACGTGGTGTGGATGGAGGTGATGGAGCCACTGGCGAACACCGCCACCGCGATCGCCTCCGCCAAGGGGCTGGAAGCCCAACGCAAGGCCTTCAGGGAGCTCACCGACCCCATGGCCCGCCTGGTGAAGGCGGCGCCGACATCGGTGCCGGTGTACCTGGACCACTGCCCCATGTACGAGGGCGGCTCCGACTGGCTGAGCCGAGACAAGTCCATCAGGAACCCCTTCTACGGCGCGCAGATGATGACCTGCGGCAGCGTGAAGGGGACGATCGTGAAGTGAACCGGACATCGCCTGGACCATGATCGCGCTCCACATGCTCCGCCACCTGTTGCTCGCCCTGCTGCTCCTCATCGTGCTGGCCGGAAGGGTCGTCGCACAGCACAGCGGGCACCGTGCCTCCGGAACATCCATCCTCACGGACGACTTCATCCCGCAGGTGACGCGCTACGACCTGGTGATCACCGACACCATCGTCAACTACACCGGGAAACCCCGCAAGGCCTACGCGGTGAACGGGAGCATCCCGATGCCCACGCTCACCTTCACGGAGGGCGACACGGCGCTCATCGTGGTGCACAACGCCATGGCGCACGAGGAGGCCTCCCTGCACTGGCACGGCCTCATCCTGCCGTACCACCTCGACGGTGTGCCCTACCTCACCACCGCGCCCATCAAGGCCGGTGAGACCCAGGTGTACAAGTTCCCCCTGGTGCAGAGCGGCACCTACTGGTACCATTCGCACACCGACCTGCAGGAGCAGAACGGCATGCACGGCGCGCTGATCATCCACAAGCGGAAGCGCGAGCCCATGCCCGAGCAGGTGGTGATCCTGAGCGAGTGGACCGACATGAAGCCGAAGGAGGTGCACCGCCGCCTGCACGCCGCCAACGACTGGAGCGCCATCAAGAAGCACCGCATCCGTCCCGGCACGGTGCAGAGCTACAGCGACGCGATCAAGGATGGTGCGTTCGGCATCAAGGTCACCAACGAGTGGAAGCGGATGAACGCCATGGACGTGAGCGATGTGTACTACGACCGCATCCTAGCGAACGGCCGACCGGTGGACCAGGCGCCACGGTTGAAGGCGGGCGATCGGGTGCGCATCCGCCTCATCAACGGCGGGGCGAGCAGCTACTTCTGGATCACCTATGCCGGTGGGAAGATGACCGTGGTGGCCAGCGACGGCATGGACGTGGAGCCCGTGGAGGTGGACCGCTTCATCATGGGCGTGGCCGAGACCTACGACATCATCGTGACCATCCCCGCCGACAGCACGGCCTATGAACTGCTCGCCACGAGCGAGGACCGCGTACGTTCCGCCTCGGTCTGGCTCGGATCCGGCATCCGCCAGCTCGCCGCACCGCTCCAGCCCCTCAAGTACTTCGAGGGGATGAAGATGATGAACGACATGATGAAGATGAACGGGGACCTCGATGACATGGGCATGCACATGAGCCTGCAGCAGATGGACATGAACGTGGTGATGTATCCGGAGATCACCGGTGCGAAGGATGCCACGCGCACCGAAGGCGCCGGCGATGATCATGGAGGAGACCGCTACAACAGCAACGCGCTGTCCGAGATCGTGACGTTGAACTATGCCATGCTGCGTTCGCCCGCGCCCACGACCCTGCCGCCGGGTCCGGTGAAGGAGTTGAAGTTCACCCTCACGGGCAACATGAACCGCTACCTGTGGGCGATCGACAACCGCACCGTGAGCGAGACCGACCGCATCCTCATCCACAAGGGCGAGAACGTCCGCATCATTCTGTACAACAACAGCATGATGCGCCACCCCATGCACCTGCACGGGCACTTCTTCCGGGTGGTGAACGGCCAGGGCGATCACGCCCCGTTGAAGAACGTGCTGGACATCATGCCCATGGAAACGGACACCATCGAGTTCGCCGCCACCGAGGAGGGCGACTGGTTCTTCCACTGCCACATCCTCTACCACATGATGAGCGGCATGGGCCGCGTGTTCACCAATCCGCCTGCGGAGCCCAACCCCGTGCTGCCCGATGTGCGCAAGGCGTGGCGGCACTTCCTGCGTGAGGACAAAGCTTGGCACCTGATGGCCACGAACGACTTCGCCACCAACGGGCTCGATGGCGAGGCCATGCTGATGAACAAACGCTGGGCCTTGCAGACCGAATGGCGCTTGGGTTACACCGAGATGCACGGGCAGGAGGTGGAGGCGCATTTCGGACGCTACCTCGGCAAGATGCAGTGGTGGTTCCCCAACATCGGCCTGGACTGGCGCACGCGCGAAGGCCACAGCGGAAACGACCCGGAGGACAACCTCTTCTCCCAGATC
>CAUJFM010000229.1 GCA_963169595.1 Bacteroidota bacterium
TACGGTGATCACCGTAGCGCTTCACGGGAGGTAACGGATAAAGCATCCTCGTTGCACGGGGAAGCTTTGCCCAAACCTTCAACGGTGTCCACCCACGCACCCGACAAAGGCCTCACACGCCTCTCCTTCCCCATCCTGATCACCACGGCTGTGGCCGGGTTGCTCACCTTGGCCACCTGTGCGCAGGATGATGGCCAGGTTTACCGCATCCTGAAGGTGGGTGAGCAGGAGACCATGAGCGGTTACCTCACCTGCTGGCTCGACCTTGCTCCCGACAACAGCACCATCGGCCTGAGCGCCACCCAGGGCTTCCCCTACCGCCGGTTCCCGGTGGACCAGGAGCTGAACGTGCAGGAGATGGACATCGGCAACTGGTATGCGGGCTCGCGTGCACGCTACAGCCGTTCCGGCCGGTACATCGTACTCCAGCAGCTCTTCTACCTGGACTACGCCCCCAACAAGGACCGGCCCATCAAATACGAGGTGGTGGACGTGACCACGGGCAAGGCGGTCTTCTCCATGGACGAGTTGTATGCGGCCGCCTTGACCCCCGACGAGACCACCGTGGTGACCCTGGGCAAAGATGGTCTTCACCTGGTGGACCTCGGTTCCGGCAAGCGCCGGTCGACAGGACTGGAACGCATGGGCAATGCCGTTGCGGTGAGCACCGATGGCCAGCGTGTCGCCGTGGCCCACAAGCCCAGGAAAGCGGAACTGGAAGCGCTGACCGGGCTGCGCAACGACAAGGACGCACTGAAAAACGCGCTGAAAGTGGGCCAGTTGGTGACGGTGTACGACCTGGCCACCCTGAAGCCGCTCTACACGCTGAACGAGCTCTTCGACAAGATCTTCCGGCTGGAGTACAGCCCCGATGGGCAGGACCTGTGGATCCACGCCAAACCGCACACGCGGAAGGGCGGCAATCCCAACCCGAACCAGTGCTACGTGAGCGTGGCCGATGCCCGGACCGGTGCCATGCGCCGCACCGCGTTCCCTTCCCTGGCGCAGTACGAACCTGATTTCCGCATCAGTCCTGACGGGAAACTCTTCGCCATCGGCAGCCAGGGCAACAAGTTCATGGAGGTGCACCTCTACGAGCGCGCCACCGGCCGCATGGTGGACCGCTTCGTACTGAGCTACCGCCTGTTCGAGAAGATGGCCAGCAAGGCCGAGTTCCCCAGCGATGGCCGGGTCTCCTTCGTGTTCCTGCCCGATGGCCGGCGCATGCTCATGACGTTCGGCAACCGCCTCATCGAATGGACCTACGCCCCATGAAACGCCTTCTCACCATCCTGTTCCTGGTGAGCATCGGTCTCACCGCCGTGGCCCAGAAGAAGGAGCTGCTGGAGGACAAGGAGACCATCCTGGCCCGCGCCACTCTGGCGCTGGATGGCGCTCTGCAGCCTGGCCAACCCCTGCACGAGGCGGTGGTGAAGGAGCAGCTCATCGGCCGCTATGTGATCCAGGTGAGCTTCCGCGAGAAGGGCGATATCAGCAGCGTGTTCGTGGTGAGCGCCGAGATGCACGACCAGCGTTCGCAGAACCGCTTCAAGGACCTGGTCCACCAGCTGGAGCTGCCTTTCAAGATGCCCAAGGGCCGCCAGTACCGCATTGAACACACGTTCGACCTCAACACCATCCACCGATAAAAAGCGACAACAACCCACCGACCATGAAACATCTGTTCATCACCGGATCACTGCTGTGTGCCACGGGGCTGCTTGCCCAGGAGGACATGCCCACGATGTGGGAGACCAAACTGGAGCACCGCATCGAACATACCGGCACCGGCACCGAGGAGCGTGGCTACAGCTACGCCGCCAGCGAGAAGGAGATCACCGTATTCGACAACAAGACCGGCGCCACGCGGTGGACCGGCAGGTTCAAGGACCTGGCACCCCGCCTGAACAAGGTGGACGAACTGGTCCCCTTCTGGGAGAGCAACGTGCTCTTCCTCTTCGACCGCAAGATGGGCAAGGACCAGATCGCCTGCCTGGACATGAGCGATGGCCGCCTGCTGTGGGCCACGGACAAGTACCAGAACGTGACCGATGAGAACGTGGTGTACATCCCCGAGCTGGATGGCTTCGCGATCTCGCTGAAGGAGCGCCTGGTGTGGATGATGGCCCGCACCGGTGAGGAGCGCTGGAGCACCGACAAGTTCAAGGGCGTGGTGGGCCAGTACGTGGTCACCGGCGACAACAAGCTGGTGATGGTGAATTTTGTGCCCGGCAACCTGGGGGCCCTCTTCAGCGGCTACAAGAACCAGATCGTCCGGATCGACCTCACCAACGGCAACATCCTGTGGGAGAACACCTACGTGGGCCGCGCCGAACGCAAGGTCATCACCAAGGAGTTCCTCTATGACCTGGATGTGGTGGACGACAAGGTCTTCCTGCGCATGAACGGCATGCAGGTGTATGACCTGAACACCGGCGCGAACGTGTACACCGCCGCCTTCGACTACACCCCGGACAAGCTCGTGGGTGCCCCCTCCGGTGCCAAGAAGTTCGGCGTGTACCATGCCGTGGCCGATCCGGTGATCGTGGGCGACGACCTCTACGTGCTGGACATGAGCAACAAGAAGAGCCAGTACGTGAAGAAGTATGACAAGAACAGCGGCAAGCTGCTGTGGACCAGCCCGGAGATCAAGGAGGCGCGGGCCATCCCGGCCATGTACGTGGTGGGCGACAAGGTGCTGCTGCAGATCGGTGGCAACGTGGAGGCCCAGGCCTACATCTACAAGCGTGAGCCCGACGGCCAGGGAGGATGGAACATCACCGAAGAGTGGCGCGTGTGGCACCCCAACGTGAAGCCCAACGGCATCCAGGCCTTCAGCACGGTGGACGGCAGCCTGGTGTGGGAGAGCGAGCGCTTCAAGAAGGGCATCACCAACGCCGTGGTGGTGGGCGACCAGTTCATCGTGTGCAGCGGCAAGGAGCTCTACAGCATGGACATCGCCACCGGGGCCGAGAAGTATGCCGTGCCCGTTTCCAAGGGCGGCCTGGGCCTCGCCGACCAGATCATGGTGTACAAGGACATGATCGTGGTGATCGGCGACAAGGGCGTGAGCACCTTCAACAGTAGGACCGGTGAACCCGTGGCCATGGGCAAGTACAAGAAGAGCGACCTGGAGGATTACGAGGGCGACCGCATGATCCTGAAGACCGCCAAGGCCGACATCGCCTGTTTCGACCTGGATGACTGCCGGTTCAAGGAGTTCAAGGCCCGCACAGGCGCCATCACGAGCATGAGCACCGACGGAAACTTCGTCTACGTATACGAGAAGAAGAACGTCACCAAGGTGGGTACCCGATAGGCCTGGTGGGTCCGTCGGGAAAAGCGAAGGCCGTGCCGCAAGGTGCGGCCTTCGTCATTCCACCAGGCAGTGGGCCTTTGCATCGATCACGCGGTGGATGAGGAGGTACTCATCCGCCCCATCGCCCTCCATGGCGGGTCCCATGGCCAGTGAGCATTCCACTGTGATGGTCCACGGCTTTCCGCCGGTCTTGACGGCTGCGAGGTACTGGCGCTCCAGTTCAATGCCGTTCATGGACCCGATCAGTTCGCCCTCATCGGCCCCCAGGTCCTCCCCACCGGCACTGGGCCAGGTGAAGCGGGAACCGCACGGCTTGAAGCTCTTGGCATCCGCGAGGTAGATGAAGGTCCCGGTGAGCCGCATGCGCGGGACCTCGTCCTGGAGCTCATCGGCCAGGCGGTCCAGCGTCATGTCCGGTCCGGTCGGTGAGGCCTCCCCCATCTCATCCACCAGCAACAGGCCTTCCGCGGTGGGCCGATAGAAGTCGGGCTTATCTCCGGGCATGCCCACCGTGACCAAGCCGTTCACAACGTGCCATTGCCCGATGGTGCCAAAGGGCAGCGTGTCGCGGTCGATGTAGTGCTGGCGCAGGATGAAGGTGCTGTCGCTGCGTACCCACAGTTGGGTGACGATGCCCGGGCAGTCGGCACAGGGCAGGGTGTCCTCATAGTAACCGGGGATCGTCATCTCCCCCAGTTGATCCGTGCCTGGTACGGTATCCGTGGTGGCGTTTCCTCCCTGGTCGGCCGGTGGTTGGGAGCAGGCTGAAAGGATCGCGAGGATGGGATAAAGGGGGCGCATGATCAGCAGTTCTGATCGTCGAAGATAACCGGCCATGCATGGTACCACCATCGCAGGCCCGATGTGCATGCGCCATATGCTCCGGTCCATTGAACAGCGCTTCGCGCACCAGGTCCGATCCTGGTGAAGTCACTACACTTGCCGAACGAAGCACGACACGGGAACGCATCGCACTCCTGTTGACGATCGCTTCCGGGCCTCACGCCTTCTTCCGGTATGCGAACGCCCATCCTCCCCGCCTTCTACTTCGGCAGTGTGGAACACTACCGCCTGCTGGCGAAGCATCCACAGGTCATCATCGATGTTGGCGAGCACTACGTGCGCCAGAGCTACCGCACCCGCACCCACATCGTGGGACCGAACGGGGTGCAGGACCTGAACGTGCAGATAGCCCGCGATCACGGCCAGAAGATGCCGATGCATACCGTGGGCCTGAGCACTGTGGAGACCTGGCCGCAGCAGCACGTGCACGCCATCCGCAGCGCCTATGGCAAGGCCCCCTGGACGCTGCATTACATCGATGCCATCGAAGCAGTCATCACCGCGCCATACACCCGCCTGATCGACCTGGACCTGGCGACGATGCGACTGGGCCTGAAGTGGCTGGGCCTGAGCACGGAGGTGGTGGTGAGCGATGCTTATGTGGAAGTGGCGAGTGAAGGCGCTACTCGCCACTCGCCACTCGCTACTCGCCACTTGGATCTCCGCACCTCCTTCCATCCCAAGAAGCCGCTGCCGCAGGAATTCACGTCCACCCCACCCTACCCGCAGGTCTTCGCGGACCGCCATGGCTTCCAGCCCCGCATGAGCATCATCGACCTGGTGTGCAACTGTGGACCGGAGGCGAAGCGGATCGTTCGCGGGTGAGCGCGCGGCGCATGCGTATGGATCCACCGATCGTGCCGTAACTGGTATCTTCACTCCATGAACCTCCGCCTCCTCCTCCCCTTCCTCGGCCTTGTTGCCGTCAGTTCGCTCAGCGCACAGAACGAAGTGGTCGCTCCCCCCGTGGAGGAAGTACATGACCCCAAGGAGCCGTATACGATTGTGGAGGAGATGCCCGAGTTCCCCGGTGGAAAGGAGGCCCTGTTCGCCTACATCGGCAAAGAGCTGAAGTATCCCGCAGAGGATGTCGAGGGAGTGGTCTACGTCACTTTTGTGGTGGAGGCCGATGGTAGCATCACAGGTGTCAAGGTGCTGCGTGGCATCGGCCATGGCTGTGATGAAGAGGCTGTACGAGTAGTGAGCGGCATGCCCAAATGGAAGCCCGGCAAGCAACGCGGCGAAGCGGTGCGGGTGAAGTACAACCTGCCGATCAGGTACAAGCTGGCAGCGGACAAGGGGAAGCAGTGAAGCCCGAAAGGGCGACATGACCGAGCGACCCTTCAATTCTGAGTAAGCGCCGATCGGACTATTGATCCCCACGCCCGATCTTCGCACCACGCCCGGCCCAAGCCGTTGCGTCCCCCCATGGCTGAGAAGATCGACATCGAAGTTTCCCGCAACGAGGATCACAATAAGCTACTCGTTTCCGCTCTCAACAGCCGCCTGAAGAAGGTGTACCTCGGCGGCGGCGAAAAGCGCATCGCCAAGCTGAAGGCCGACGGCAAGATGACCGCCCGCGAGCGCATCGACGCGCTGCTGGACAAGGGCGCGCCGCGCATCGAGATCGGCGCCTTTGCGGCCGACGGCATGTACAAGGAACACGGCGGCGCCCCCAGCGCGGGTGTGGTGGTGGTGATCGGCTA
>CAUJFM010000230.1 GCA_963169595.1 Bacteroidota bacterium
GGAACAAGGCGTGGCCCCAGTGCATGGCCCGAAGCTACGGCCCGGTGGCTCCTTATTGCGTGAACACCACCTCGGTCCGGGACGTGTTGCCACGGTCGTCGGTCACCTCCAGAACGAAGGTCCGCTTGCCCGTCCCCTGGCTGAACCGGTCGAAGGTGTGGGTCAGGGTCTTGTCCTTGGGCTCGTATTCCAGCAGCACCCATTTGCCGTCGATCAGTCCCTTCCAGCTGCCAATGCCGGAGAGGTCGTCGGACACCTTGATCGTGAAGGACTTGCGGCTCCGCATGTCCGCCTTCAGGTCCAGGTTGGTGATCACCGGTGGAACGGTGTCGAGCATCAGGGTGTAGTTGCCGAAGGCCCGGACATTGGCCGTGACGGCGCCGTTCGCGACGGTGCCACCGACGGCGTTCACCTTGCCGTTGGCATCGATCCGCACGATCAGGGCCTTGGACCGGTTCGCCTCCGGGAGCTCGGGCAGGTCGATCCGCAGACTGCTGTTGCTGTGGATGGGGGTGAGCGGGTCGTGCAACTGGTGCAGGGGGGCGATCGCCTTCGCCGGGGCCGGGCGCCGGGCGTAGCGCACGTAGGTGTCGTCGTAAAGGGCGTAAGCGGGCAGGGTCAGGGACACGCCCTCCTCTTGAAGTGCATTCTCGGTATCGTATCGGAACAGGCTGCCTTCCAGCGGTTCATGAGGCCATGTCAGGGCTTCGGTCAGGGCTGCTCCACGCAGGTTGAAGACCAGTTCCGAGTGGTTGCCATTGGCATCGGTGGCCACCACCTTCACCCGGTGCTCCCGGCCAGGCACCACGGTGATCCGTCCCTGGGCCTCCTCCTTGCCGTAGATGCGTAACTTATTGTTGGGCAGGCGGTAACAGCGGTGGTACTCCAGCTTCTGGCCTTTGTACACCTCGTAATCCATGTGGGCGTTGCAGAAGCGGTTGTGGTCGAAGTCCACATGGTCGAACAGGCTGGAGAACACCGGCGTGCTGTCCACCACGACCTCCAGCTTGCGCACGCCGAACTTGGCCGTGCTGTTGTCGTAGCGGTCGATCACATGCACCGAGAGGCCCACGGTGCCGTAGGCGGCGGGTGCACCGCCGGGCTTCAGGGCATACTTGCCAGCGCCGCCCTGCGTGGCGAATCCCTTGGCCTTCATGGGGTAGGGCGCAACGCGTGAGCTGTCCGTCAGCGGATGCAGCCGGATGCCGATGACCTCGGGCGGGGTGCGGTCGGGGATGTCATAGCCCAGCGCCTCGGGATCCACCGCGTGCTGGTCGCCGGGGCGGCGGAGCTCGAAATGGAGGTGGGGGCCGGCACTGCCGCCCGTATTCCCGCTAAGGCCGATCACATCCCCTTGTTTCACAGGGAGTTCCCCTTTCTCAGGATAGATGTCGATGCTGAAGTCCTGGCGCTTGTACTGGGCATTGAGGCAGGCTTCCGCCGCCGGGCCACGCAACTGCTGGAGGTGGCCATAGACCGAGGTATGACCGTCCGTGTGGGTGATGTACACGGCCTTGCCATAGCCCCAGGGGCTGATCTTGATGCGGGAGACCCAGCCATCGGCCACGGCCTTCACCGGGATGCCCTCCCGGCCTTCGGTGCGGATGTCCAACCCGGCGTGAAAGTGGTCCGTCCGGGGTTCCATGAAGTTGCCGGACAGCTGCATGGGCAGGTCCATGGGCGGGATGTAGGTGGGCTTGCCGGGCATGTTTTGCGCCCCTGCTGTCATCGGAATTAAACCAAAGAATATCAGGAGACTACGCATAGTCATTGAAAGTTGATTGCAGGGTCCTTGTGGTGGCCTTTCAGGGCAGAAAAGCCGGTGATGCAAGCTAGCTGGCTGGGCAGGAGTGGTGGCCTTGGGGTCGGTGGGGATGATCAACAGGACAGGGTTCAAACAAACCGCGTGCAGGAGCGGACGAGGCGGTTATCTTTGACACCGGACCATGGAACGTGAACACGTCCAGCCCGTGCGGACCTTTACGGAACGCGTCATCGCACTGGAGCAGCATGTGGTACGCCTGGTGGGCGACCACAATGCGCTTCGTGTGCGTGCAGCGGAGTTGGAGGCCGAGGCCCATGAACACCGCCGGTTGGTGGAGGTTCTGAAGGCCCGGGTGACGGAACTGGAACGTGAGAACGGGGTCCTCCGGAAGGCACGCCTGGCCGAAAGCGAGGCGGGTACCACGGGAACGAAGGAACGCATCGATGAACTGGTCCATGAAATAGACCGCTGCTTGGCGTTGCTCACGCCTGAACCCGCACGGTGAACACCATGGAGGAACGATCGATACGCATAGAACTGGCCGGACGCGCCTACCCGCTTACCATCCAGGTGGCCGAGGAGGAGAACGTGCGCCGTGCCGTGGATGAGATCAACGAGAGCATCGCCCGCCTGAAGGCCAGCTACCCGCTGACCGACAAGCAGGACCTGCTGGCCATGGCCGCCCTGGAGGTGGCCACACGCGCCCTCAACAGCGCAGCCCCCCAGCACCAGGCACGGGCCGAAGCGGCCTTGTCCGCCATGGAACGCATGCTCGCCGAGGTCGCATCCTGAGCCCTTCGCCCCGGGCACCAGCCCAAAGAGGGACCATGGTCCGCTAAAAACACAGCGAACCAATGGATATGATCAGTATTCTGGTGGGACTGCTCGGCGGCCTTGTCGTGGGCGGTGCCATCGTCTTCGTGGCGCTCAACAGCGTGATGAAGAAGCGGGCCTCGGGCATCCTCAAGGAGGCCGAGGCGGAGGCCGAGGCGCTCAAGAAGGAGAAGATCCTGCAGGCCAAGGAGAAGTTCCTCCAGCTCAAGGAGGAGCATGAGAAGGAGGTCCGCGAGAAGGACCGCGCCATCCTGCAGGCCCAGGAAAAGGCCAAGCAGCGCGAGCAGCAGCTCAGCCGCCAGCAGCAGGAACTGGCCAACAAGGAGAAGAACGTCGACCGCCTGAAGAGCGAACTGGAGCAGAAGATGACCGGGGTGGAGCGCCGCCGAGAGGAGAGCGAGAAGCTCCACGCCAAGCAGGTGGCCCTG
>CAUJFM010000231.1 GCA_963169595.1 Bacteroidota bacterium
AAGGGCCACAGCTACAGCGTGAAGCAGCGGATGTTCGCCGCCGTGAAGGTGCCGGTGCGGGGCTGAGCATCGCTCCCCCCGGCGGCGATCGTGAAAAAGATCCAAGGTCCCGGCCGTTCATGACCAGGGCCGTTTTCTTCACGGCATGCGATCGTTCTTGCCCCTGCTTTTCTGCACGCTTTCGTGCACGGCCCTGGCCCAGGACCCCAGCATCGCCCCCGACCTCGATAGCCTTTACATCGCCGAGGTGGAGGACGCGCGCGGTCCCGCCAAGGTGCTGCATGCCGAACCGCTCTACATCGACCTGATCCGCGACCTCGGCGCCCGGCGTGGGGAGAAGGAATGGAACCTCGGTTTCGGGATCACCGACAACATCGGCTACGACACCTACCAGATGCTGGTGGAGTACGAGTTCGCCCCCATCGATCGCCTGGGTTTGGAGGTGGAGGTGCCCGTGACCGTTCACGCCCCACAGAAGGGGGCCGACCAACGCGAACGGCCTGCGGACCGCGTGGAGAGCCTGAAGACGGCCATCCAATGGACCTGCTTCGTCTCGGAAAAGGCCAAGACCTCCATCGCCCTGGGCTACATCAACGAACTGGTGCTACCCGACCTCGGTGATACCGGACCGGGCCGCCTCAAGGGGCATGTGGCCAATCCCTTCGTGGTGGCCGCCAAGCGCTGGGGCGACAACTTCCACACCCTGGTATACACCGGCCCGCATGTCGAACGGGACCGCGACACGCGCACCACACACCAGCGGTACGACATCAACACCAGCTTCCACTACATGATCCAGAACACCCGCAACTTCGTGGGGCTGGAGATGAACAAGTCGATCAACGGCGCGGACTTCGACATGACCCTTCGGCCACAGATGCGCCTGGGCATCGCGGAGAACTTCCTGGTGGGCATCGTCACCGGCATCCCGGTGCAACGCGAGAACGAACGGTTCAGCATGTTCACCCGCCTGATCTGGGAGCCCGGTCACGGGAGAAGGAAGCACTGAGCGAACCGCACCAGCCCCGCCCATGGAACGCAGGCACTTCGAATTGGACCGGGGCTACCTGAACCTCGACGAGCACGCCTTGTACTTCACCCGTTCGGGCAACTGGCAGGATGCGCTGGGGACCCCGGAACTGAGCGGTGGCTTCTCCCCTCGCCGCACGCTGCATGCGCTGTTCGGCTTCCTGCTCATCGGCGCGCGGGCCTTCTTCGAACTGCTCCACCTGCCCACCCGCGGGCCGCAGGGCCTGCTGCTCACCGCCGGTCTGGCCGGTCTGGGTGTGCTGGTGCTGTTCCACACGTTCCGCCACGATCTGGCCCCCAGCTACCGCATTCCGCGCAGCAAGCTCCTCTCGGCCAACACCACGGAACAGGGCACCACGTTGCACTTCCTGGATGGGACGATGAAGGAGCGGAACGTGACCGTGAAGTTGCCCCCGGAGGCCTTCGAGATCATTGCCACTTGGCTGGAACAGGATCACACCGGCCGAAGTGCCGGAGGATGATGCACGGTGGCCGATCTTTGTACCCGCATGAATTCCTCCCCCATCATCGATCGTTTCCGCAAGGTGGCCGTAGCCGAAGGCTGGAGCTTCCTGATCCTCCTGTTCATCGCCATGCCGCTGAAGTACATGGCCGGCTGGCCCTGGGCCGTGAAGGTGGTGGGCTGGGCGCACGGCGTGCTCTTCGTGTGGTACTGGGCGGCGGCGGTCCCCCTCTTCACCAAGCTGAAGTGGGACGTGGAGCGCATCGTGGGCCTGGGCGCGGCCAGCGTGCTGCCCTTCGGCACCTTCGTGATGGAGCGCAAGTGGTTGCGCTGACCCGTTGCTGACGATCATCACGGACAGGGCGCGGCGGCGGCCGTACCTTTCGGAAAAGCAAGGTGATGAGCAACGAACGCAACTACGGTATCCTGGGCTTCCTGGCCGGTGCGGCCATCGGCGCCGCCATCGGTGTGCTATTCGCGCCCCGGTCCGGCAAGGAGACGCGTGAACGCATGGCTGGCAAGGCCCGCGCCACCAAGGACGAACTGGACGAGTTCATCAACGAGGCCCGCGCCGAATGGGCCAAGGCCAAAGGCAAGGTGGTGGACACCGCCACCATGACCAAGGAGGAGGTCTCGGACTTCGTCCGCTTCCTGTTCGAGGAGGCCGAGGACCTGAAGGAGCGTATGGGCAAGGACTTCGCGCAGAGCGCCGACGAGGTGGCGGACCACGCCCGGAAGTCGGCCGACCATGTGCGCCATGGCGCCTGATCGATCCCGCATGAACGACCGCGAAGGCACCGACCGTGCGCCGGACACCGAGCCCGGCCTGGGCGACGTGTTCGAGGCCGTGGCCGGCGATGCCAAGGCCTACATGGCCGCGCAGAAGGCCCTGATCACCCTGGACCTGAGCGAGCGTGGCGGACGCATCGCCGCGAAGGCCGTGTGGCTGGTCGTGGCCGTGCTGCTGGTGGGCCTCGGCATCGGCCTGCTGGCCGTGGCCCTGGGCCTCTACCTCGGCCGCGTGCTCAACGATGTGGTGCTTGGTTTCCTCGCTGCGGGCGGCGTCCTCTTCGCCGTCACCGCCCTCTTCTACCTCCTGTGGCGCTGGGTGCTGCGCGACCGCATCATCCTGGCCGTGATCAATGCCGCCCATGCCAAGCCGGAACACCTTCCCTGACCTCGACGCGGTGAAGCGCGAACGCGGCCGCCTGCTGGCGGAGCGCGACCGGCATTCCGCGGCGTTGCGCGGCCATTGGGAGGTGGTGCGGCAGCCGGCCTTCCGCCGCCGGGCCATCGGCGCCGCCCTCACCGATGTACTGAAGGCGGTGCGCCCCCTGGACCACCTGGCCGCCTCCTTCGGACCTGCGCGCAGCCTGCTGGGCATGGTGCTCGGCGTGGCCCTGGGTTCACAGGCCAAAGGGGCCGTCGGCAAGGCGGCCTTGGGCGGGCTGGGCATGATCCTGCCCGGGCTGTGGGACGGGGTCCGCAAGAGCGAAGGCGGGCACCGCGTACTTTCGGAACTGGGTCGCTCGTGGCAGCGCATCAAGGACCGGTTGCAGGAGCGCCGGGGCGCGCGCCAGGAGTGATCCGATCCGGACCATCGCCCATGCCCCATCACCCGCTGCAACGCTACGTGTACCTGCTCGCCGCCCTGGTGCTCACCGTGGTGGTGCTCTACTTCGGTCGCGACCTCATCCTGCTCTCCCTCATCTCCGCGCTGCTGGCCTTCATGCTGCTGCCCATGGCGCGTGGCGTGGAACGGCGGATGCGTGCCCCACGCTGGCTGGCCGCCTTGCTGGCCACCTTGGTGCTCGTGATCGGCGCCCTGGGCGCGGTCTTCTTCCTCGGCTGGCAGCTCAGTTCCTTCGGCCGCGACCTGCCCTCCCTGCAGGCCAGCCTGGCGCAGAAGGGGGTGGCCTTCCAGGACTGGATCGAGCACATCACCCACCTCGACCGCCGCGCGCAGGTGGAGTGGTTCAACGACCAACTTTCGAGCATCGCCGAATGGGGTGGCAAGGCCGCGATCAACCTCTTCTCCAGCACCGGCGCAGCGTTGGCGGCCGTGGTGCCCATCCCCGTCTTCGTGTTCCTGCTGCTGTTGCTGAAGGACAAGTTCCGCACCTTCTTCCAGCAGGTGGACCAGGGCGAGGATGGCCTGTTGCTCACCGTGATGCAGCGCATCTCCAAACTGTCGCGCAAATACCTGCGCGGCGTGGTGGTCGTGGTGCTCATCCTCGGCGTGCTCAACAGCATCGGCTTCCTGCTGCTCGACCTGGAATACGCGATCCTCTTCGGCTTCCTGGCCGGCTTCCTCAACGTGGTGCCCTACATCGGGGTGCTCATCGGCAGCCTCTTCCCCGCCCTGCTGGCCCTGGTGACGAAGGATAGCGCTGTCTACGCCCTGGGGGCCATCGGCGTGTGCGTGTTCACGCAGTTCCTGGAGAACAACTTCATCACGCCCAAAGTGGTGGGCAGCAGCGTCAGCATCAATCCGCTGGCGAGCATCGTGGCGCTGTTGGGCTTCGGCATGCTGTGGGGCGTGGTGGGCATGGTGGTGGCCCTGCCCCTCACCGGCATGTTGAAGATCATCTGCGATGCCATCCCCGCGCTACAGCCCTACGGATACCTCCTGGGCGAGGAGATCGACTACCCGGAGGAGGAGCGGCTGCAACTGCCCTTCTTCAGCACGCGGAACGAGCCGCCGACACCGCCCGCGCACGACCCGCCCGCCTGAGCCGGTCCCGGTCACGTGATCACAGCTGTACGACGGAGGACCGATCGCGGTCTTCCTACGGTTCCTTGATGGTGACATCCACCTCACCTGGCGCTATCTTGCGGTCATGAAGGCGAAGGTCTCCGTGAAAAAGCGGGCGAAAAAACGCTCCACCTCGAAGAGGGCGGTTCCGTTGGCCTCCGGCTCATGGGTCGATGCGCTCCATGGCAGTGCGCGCTTCACGGAAGCCGAACTGGAGGAGGATGAGCGGCTCAGGGACCTGGTAGAGGGCGCGCGGACCAAACCGACGCAACGCGTGGCCAAGCGCGCATGAGGGCATTGGTTGACAGCGATGTGCTGATCGCCGTCATGGATGGCGGTGAAGCCCAAAGCGCGGCGAGCAAGGACCTACTGGATGCAGCGACGAAAGGGGCCTTCACCGTACTGATCACCCCGTTGATCGCAGCCAATGTCATGTATGCCCTTCGCCGGAAATGGCGCACTACAAGGCCACGCACGTGGGAACAGGACATCAACGAGGTGATGGTCGCGATGCTGTCCTCTGTTCGCATGATACCGGTGGACGAACGGGATTTCCTGGCCAGCATGGCCAGTGGGTTCAAGGATAAGGAGGATGGCATCCAGCACTTCGCAGCACTGCGTCATGGCAAAGTGGATGCGATCATCACCTGCAACGCGAAGGACTACCGCACCAGTACGCTACCCGTGTACGAGCCGCACGCCTTCTTGGGATCGATGCTGAGCTGAGGCCAATAGCCCGATCCTTCAGCCTTCGGACCAACCTCCCGCTCAGCGGAAGATCGCCGTGTGGAAGACGCCATCGGCGCCCACGTGGCCGCGGTACATGCCCGTGCAGTTGAAGTCGAGCACCAGGTGGCCCGCTCCGTCCACGGCGATGAGGCCGCCATCACCGTCCAGCGGCGGCAGCTTCTCGTGCACCACCACCCGCACGGCCTCTTCCAGGGAAAGCCCCTTGTAGGCCATGAGCGCATGCACATCGTGCGCGGCCACCGCGCGGATGAAGCTCTCGCCATGTCCCGTGCAGCTCACCGCACAGCTGGCGTTGTTGGCATAGGTGCCCGCCCCGATGATGGGACTGTCGCCGATGCGCTGCCAGCGCTTGTTGGTCATTCCGCCGGTGCTGGTGGCCGCCGCCAGGTCGCCGTTGCGGTCCAGCGCCACGGCGCCCACGGTGCCGAACATCTTCTCCTTGTCGCTGTGGTCCAGCTTGTACACGTCGGTGCCCACGGTCTCCTTCCACTGCTCGTAGCGGAACTGGTCGAAGAAGTACTGGTCGTCCTCCAGTTCCACCTTGTGCTTGTGGGCGAACTCGAAGGCGCCAAGGCCGCTGATGAGCACGTGGTTGCTGTGCTCCATCACCTTGCGGGCCAGGGTCACGGGGTTCTTCACGTTCTGCACGCCCGCCACGGCACCGGCGCGTAGGTCGCTGCCGCGCATCAGGCTGGCGTCCATCTCGTGCTGCCCATCGGCGTTGAACACCGAGCCGCGCCCGGCATTGAAGTGCGGCGAATCCTCCAGCACCCGCACGGCGGCCTCCACGGCGTCCAGTGCGGCGCCTCCGTCGGCCAGCACGGCATGCCCCCGGCGCAGGGCCAGTTCCAGGGCATCGCGGTAGGCCTTCTCGCGGGCCGGGGTCATCAGTTCGCGGGCAATGGTGCCGGCGCCGCCGTGCACGGCCAGGGCAAAGGTGCTCATGGGTGTAGGATACTTCGGGCCGTGAAAGTAGGTCCCCGTGGAAGGCACGCCCCGAGGTCGTGGGCAAGCTGTCAACAGCGGGATGCGGAAAGGCGAAGGCCCGGCGCGCGGCCGGGCCT
>CAUJFM010000232.1 GCA_963169595.1 Bacteroidota bacterium
CAGATGAACCCGCACTTCATCTACAACTGCCTCAACAGCGCTGCACGCATGACCCAAGCCGGCCAGAGCGTGGAAGCGCTCGCCTACTTGCAAGGGTTCGCACGCTTGCTGCGCATGGTGCTGGACCACAGCGTGGACGACCGCGTGGCGTTGGCCGATGAGATCGACTTCCTGCGGCAATACCTCAAGCTGGAGGCGCACCGGCTTGAAGGACTGCGCTTCGCAGTGGAAGCGGACCGCGAGCTGCTCGACGATGAGGTGGAACTGCCTGCGCTGCTCGTTCAGCCCTTCGTGGAAAATGCCGTGTGGCATGGCCTGGCTGTGAAGGAAGGCGACAAGGCGATCAGTGTGCGCTTCATCGCCAACGGCGATGGTTTCCGTTGCGTGATCGAGGACAATGGCGTGGGCCGCGGCCAAAGCCCTGCTGTTCTCGTGAAGGAGCCCGGCCACCGCTCCCTCGGGATGCAGCTCACCAGCGAGCGGTTGCGCCTACTGGCCCGTCGCATGAGCGAAGGTGGTCATTTCCAGGTGGAGGACCTGAAGGATACTGAAGGCCATGCGGCAGGAACGCGGGTGACACTGCTTCTTCACTGAAGAACGGATATGCCCAGCATGTCCGAACTTAGGGGCATGATCCGGGTATTGTTGGTGGATGATGATGTGGCCAACAGGGACTACCTGCGGGAGATCCTGGTGGCGCATCCGGAAGTGGAGGTCGTGGGCGAAGCCGAGAACATCGCACAGGCTGCGGAGTGCATTGGTGCAATGAAGCCCGACCTGCTGTTCCTCGATGTGGAGATGCCCGGTGGCAGCGGTTTCGACCTGCTGCAGCAACTGGGCACCTGGCCCTTCGAGGTGATCTTCTGCACCGGATTCCAACGCTACGCCATCCAGGCCATCCGCTTCAGCGCGCTCGATTACCTGCTGAAACCCGTGCAGCCGGATGAATTGAAACTCGCACTCGACCGCTTCAAGCAACGCCACCCCGAACAGGACCGGTCCGCGCTGCAACAGCAATTCCTGGATAACATCGCTCAACCCGACGAGAAGGCGATGAAGCTCACCCTCACGCACGGCGACCGCACCTACTTCGTCACGCCTTCGGAACTCTCCCATTGCACGGCCGATGACAACTATACCGAGCTGCATACGGGTGATGGCAGGTGCTTCGTGAGCGCACGAACCTTGAAGGACTATGAGGACATGCTCGCACCGCTCGGCTTCCTGCGCGTACATCGCAGTGCGCTGGTGAACAAAGCGCAGATCACGCACCTGGATGATGGACATGTGGTGCTGAAGAACAAGCAGCGCGTGGAGATCAGTCGGCGGAAGAAAGAGGAGGTGATGAAGGCACTGGCGGGGTAAGGCGCGGATTGCCCCGGAGGCATGGGCATCGGGGCACGGTGAAGCACCCTGCGCGGCGCACGTTCGCAGCCTGTGACTTTTCGGACCATGCTTCCAAGAGCCTGTTTCGGGAGCCGTGCAAACTCGTTCCCAGGTCTCTTTTCTATCCAGGCATCGCCCGTAAATGGGCCCGTAGGCACTACTGGTCCGTTGACCGGGACAGGCCAATCGCGATACTCCTCGTGTATTGCCTGACCAAGACCTAGCATCAGGATACTTCGTCCAGGAGGATCCGAACAGGCGCAAACGACAGATCCCAGGGGCATCCAGTGCGTTATCCGTTCCCGGATATGCCGGGAATTGCGGTATGGTGCAACGCGTTCCAGGGTCTGGGTCCCAATAGAACCGCCCCTGGTCCTTTTGCGCTGCTGGTGGAGGAAGGGGGTGCGCATCCTTCCAAAATGTGCGCGGAAGCGGTGAACTGAACCGCTCCCTCAACACCGCGACCGCTCACTCGGACTTTCTACCCGGCGGGCGGTCGAGGTATTTGCTTCGAACCATCGACGAAACGCCATGAACACATCCACTCCTGACCACATGGACCGCGGGAAGATCACCGAACGCCTCTACTACCTGGGGATCTGGTTCTGCCTATGCACCGCTCTGTTACTGCTCGTCTTGTTGGCCACGGCTTACCGGGCCAATGCCCAATGGAGCACCGACCCCGCCAGCCCGCTGGTGATCTGCAATGCCGCGAACGCACAAGGGGACCTGCACACGCTCCCCGACGGAAATGGTGGTTGGTTCGCGTTCTGGACCGATAAGCGCGCGGATGGCATCCACGCGGAACTGTACGGGCAGCATCTGGACGAAGCGGGCCATGCATTGTGGACGGCCAATGGTCTGCTCATCGAGAGTGAACCGGATTCGACCATCGCCGGAGTAGCACCTTTGCTGATGCCCGATGGCACTCTGCTCGTGGCGTACATCTATCAACCCACCGGCGGCTGGGGCGGGGTGATCAAGGTCCTTCACTTGGATTCGAACGCATTGCCTTTGTGGCCCGCGCCACTGGAGATCGCGCGCGGCGGATCCGGACCGCTCGGCAACATCTCTGGATTCGTTGGCTTGAGAATGATGCTCAGCGGGAATGCGGCTTACGTAGCTTGGTCGTACACCCCGCAGGGCGGCAATAGCCGTTTTGCTTATGAACTCGTCGCCCTGGACGGAAGCGTTCAGTTCGGCAGCCCGGGCCATGCGGTACCGAACACGGAAAACTCATCCCAGCTGAGCATCCACGATGACCTCGCCGGTGGGATCATCTTCGTCGCGAAGGTCGGTATCAACTCACCGCTGATGGCCATACGCATGGACGCCGATGGCGACCCCGCTTGGTCCGCGGATCTCCAGGTGAGCACGAATACTTCGGGGTTGGATTACACCTACGCTTTCGAGACCGCCCAAACCACCATGGCCATCGGCAACGGGGAGCTGATCTCCGTCTTCATGTCCGGAGGCGACCTGCCGATGGCGCGTTACGATACCTCTGGAACATTCACATGGACACCCACGCCATTCTTCGCATGCAATGAAAGCCATGGCCAGAGAGAGCCAAGGCTGGTCATGAACAATGGTTACCTATTCATGGCATGGGGCGACAACCGCCCACCTGCGGGCAACGAGGACTTGTATGTGCAGAAATTCGACATGAACGGCACGCCTCTTTGGGCAGCCGATGGCGTGGCCGCCATCCAGACATCCACCTACATCCCGAGACCTGATCTGGTGGTGAGCGACAGCGGTGGGGTGATCGCCACCTTCGAAGGCAACACCCTTGGCTTTGCGGCCATGCGCATGCGCAGCGATGGTACGATGGCATGGGCGGCTCCGGCGCAATTCTGTACATCCGCGTTCAATCCCTTCTATGAACGGCGGGATGTTTTACCCGATGGCGAAGGTGGCGTAGTAGCATTCTGGGAGAGCTTCGTGGGTGATTTGCATGGTGCGCGGATCTACAGGAATGGCGTGTTGGGCAGTGCTGTGGGCGTGGAGGAACGCGATGCGTTCGCAACGGTGCGCACCTACCCGAATCCGGCCAGCGACCACATCACCTTCGAGCTGCCGGTGAACGAAGCGGTGCTCGGCATCGAGGTGCTCGCGGTCACAGGGAACAGCGTCGGTACCTTCGGCCGGAACGCCACCATCGACATCAGCGCATTGCCCAGCGGCGCGTATACCGCACGCATCCGCACCCACGCAGCGATCCATACGGCTCGCTTCGTCAAACAATGAAGATCATGCGCCACCGACTCTCCATCGCGATCGCCCTCGTCCTGCTTTTCGGCTGCAAGAAGGAGGACGACAACGCCCCGCCCTCCGGAGGTGGTGGTGGCACGGATACCACAGGCACCGGTGGCAGCGGCCTGGTGGCCAGCATGAACCCCATGAAACCATACCCCGATGATGAGATCACATTCACAGGTGGTCCGTTCAACACCATTGTCGCGCAGAACTCGGTGGTCTCGTTGAGTGAGGACTTCGACATCCTCAGCGTGAGCAGCACGCAACTGGTCGCGAAGCCGCCGACGGGCTGGTCGCCGACCACGGGCAGCTACAGTACCATCTATATCCAGAGCGGTACTGCGGCCGATACGCTGTACCCGGTGTATTGGAAGCGTCCGTTGAACATCATCACCATGGAAGACGATCTGGATGATTGGATCTTCGGCGCACCGGCACGTCCCGGCGATTCAATCGTGGTTTACGGTAGCGGCTTCACGCCCAATGGCATGAGCGCCAGCATCAATGGCGTGCCGATGCCGGGGCCGTTCTTCGTGGATTCGGCGCACTACGGGCGCGTGCATTTCCGAGTGCCGGTGAGCATGGGCACCGGTTCCGACGAGAGCGTGAACATCCCCGCGCTGCTCTCCGTGACCAACGCCGATGGGAGGAATGACACGGTGAGCATCGGCTGGGGTCCCACACCGGACATGGAGATCTTCGGCCTTGAACTGCTTGGCGGTGGAAGCACCTTCGACCTGGGCGACATGATCGGCGGAGGGCAGGTGCTCAACTTCCGCGCGTATGGGAAGTACCTGC
>CAUJFM010000233.1 GCA_963169595.1 Bacteroidota bacterium
CACCTACACCGGCCTGTTCGACCACATCCGGGAGCTCTTCGCCCAGCTGCCCAGCGCCAAGATCCGCGGGTACAAAGCGGGACGCTTCAGCTTCAACACGCCCGGTGGCCGCTGCGAGACCTGCAAAGGGGCCGGCGTGCGCACCATCGAGATGAACTTCCTGCCCGATGTGGACGTGCCCTGCGAGACCTGCCGCGGACGCCGCTACGACCGCGAGACGCTGGAGGTGCGCTACCGCGGGAAGAGCATCGCAGACGTGCTCGACATGCCCGTGGAAGAGGCCGCCGAGCTCTTCGCCGACATCCCGCAGCTGCACCAGAAGCTCCGGACCCTGCTCGATGTGGGCCTCGGTTATGTGACGCTGGGACAGAGCAGCACCACCCTGAGCGGCGGTGAGGCGCAGCGCATCAAACTGGCCACCGAGCTGAGCAAGCGCGACACCGGCCGCACCTTCTACATCCTGGACGAACCCACCACGGGCCTTCACTTCGACGATGTGAAACAGCTGATCCATGTGCTGGACAGGCTGGTGGACCACGGCAACACCGTGCTCGTGATCGAGCACAACCTGGACATCATCAAAGTGGCGGACCACGTGATCGACATGGGGCCCGAAGGCGGTGCAGGCGGCGGTCAGGTGGTGGCACGCGGCACACCCGAGGACGTGGTGCTGATGGGCCGCGGGCACACCTGGCCCTACCTCAAGGCCGAGCTCGAGCCCTGAGGATCCAATGCCGATGGTGGAAAAATAGCGGCCCGACGGCAGGATGGCCGCAAGGCCCGTGTGTTGCTTAGCGGTCCATTGCAACGGACCGCCGCATGAAAAAGGACATCAAAGCCCACGAGGAGAGCGAACGCCGCATCAAGAAGGCCTTCAAACGCCGCGGCTGGAGCGAGGTGAAGGCCAACGACAGCTGGGCGATCTTCAAGATCATGAGCGAGTTCGTGGAGGGCTTCGAGGCCATGCAGCGGATCCGCCCCTGCGTGAGCATCTTCGGAAGTGCACGCACCAAGCCCGACGCCGCCGAGTACAAGCTGGCCGAGGAGATCGCGTTCCAGCTTACCCAGAACGGCTACGGCGTGATCACCGGTGGCGGGCCTGGCATCATGGAGGCCGGCAACAAGGGGGCGCAGCGCGGTGGCGGCACCAGCGTGGGCCTCAACATCGAACTGCCCTTCGAGCAATCCTCCAACCCGTATGTGGACAAGGAGAAGAGCCTGCACTTCGACTACTTCTTCGTGCGCAAGGTGATGTTCACCAAGTACAGCCAGGGCTTCATCGTACTCCCCGGCGGCTTCGGCACATTGGACGAGCTCTTCGAAGCACTGACGCTGATCCAGACGCAGAAGATCGGCCGCTTCCCCATCATCCTGGTGGGCCACAAATACTGGCAGGGCCTGCTGGACTGGATCAAGCACACCATGGGCGAACGCCACGCCTACATCAACATGGAGGACATGGACCTCATCAACGTGGTGGACAAGCCGGAGGAGGCCGTGGGCGTGATCAACGCGTTCTACAGCAAGTACATGCTGAAGCCGAACTACTGAGCCGGCCTGCGTTCACGCGCCTCTCAACACGCCCCTGTTCGTAAGGGGCTGAGGCCCTGCAGGTGCACCACCGAGGGCACGGATACTTTTGGTCGCGGCACGTTCTGCCCACGTTCATTCAATCCGTCCGCTCATGATCTCGAAACTGGTGCTGCTTGCGAACCTGTTCGGCCTGTTCCTAATCAAGGCGTTCTTCCTCGCCGACATCAGCATCACCCAGAACATCCCCGCCACCATGTCGCCCGGCACGGAAGTGCGCGTGACGGTGAACGTGGACAAGGGCGATCTCGGCGGGTTCGCGAAGCTGCAGATCGACCTGCCTCCCGGCATGAGCGCCACGGCGATCGAGACCAAGGGCGCCTCCTTCACCTTCGCTGATGGCAAGGCCAAGTTCATCTGGATGTCCCTGCCCGCAAGCCCGTCGTTCAAGTTGACCTACACGTTGAGCGCGGATGCCACCGTTTCGGGTGTGCAGCAGATCAAGGGCCGCCTCAGCTACATCGAGAACAATGAACGGAAGACCTACGAACTGGCCGCTTCCACGGTGGACCTTGGCTCGGCCGGGGCACAGCCCGTGGCCACTGTGGTGACCGAGGAGGAGCCCAACCTGGGCGATCTGGTGAGCGCGGCCGGTGGTGCGCCCGTGGGCCAGGTACCTGTGGCCGTGATCGACAACGTGAGCGGTGTACCTCCCATCCAGGGTCCTGGTGGCGTGTCCGGCACACGTACCATCACCCCGGTGACCGAGCAGGAGATGATCGTGGAAGTGGTGGTGAAAAAGGGCGACCTGCGTGGCTTCGGCAAGCTGCAGGAGACCATTCCGCAGGGCTTCACCGCCGTGGAGAAGACCAGCGATGAGGCCATCTTCACCGCGCAGGACCGCATCGTGAAGTTCGTGTGGCTGAACCTGCCCGCCCGCAACGAGGTGCGCGTGTCCTACAAGCTGCGCGCCAACGAACGCCCTGACGGAGAATACACCATCGACGGCGAGTTCGGCTACCTGCTGAACGATGAGACCCAGAAGGCCGTGGTGGGCTCCAGCAAGTTCTTCATCGGTGCACGTGCCTTTGAGATGCTGGCCCAGGACCCTGCGAACCTTGACCAGATGGACAATGCAGATGCCGCCCTGGCCCTGCAGCGCAAGCAGGAAGCTGAGCGCAAGGCCCAGGAAGAGGCCGCCGCCAAGGCCGCGCAACAGGAAGCCGCAGTGCGCGCCACCCAGCAGGCGACGCAGCCCACGGCCCAACAGCCCAAGACCCAACCCACCAAGGAGAATACGACGGCCACTACCTCCCGCATACCCGCACCGGAAAAGGGTGTGACCTACAAGGTGCAGATCACGGCCGCACACCGTGAAGTGGGCAAGGCCTACTTCGCGGCTCGTCACAACTTCTCCGGCGACTTCCAGATCGAGCGCCACCAAGGCTGGATCAAGTACGTGACGGGCAGCTACTCCGAGTACCGTGCCGCCCGCGACCAGCGTGTGCGTTATGTGGAGGCCGGCCACAACTTCCCCGGTCCCTTCGTGACGGCATACAACAATGGTGAGCGGATCACCGTGCAGGAAGCCCTGATGATCTCCCGCCAACAGTGGGTGCAGTAAGCCCGCACCATGCATACCCGCCGGTCATATCGCCACATGCGACCGCTGAGGACCATCATCCTGGCGGCCCTGACCGGTCTCTTCATGCCATCCGTCCTGGGCCAGACGGACACCACGGCAAGCGCCGGACGTGACAGTGCGAGCACTCCCCTGCCCCGCCCATCCATCGGACTGGGCACCGGCATGTTCGCGTTCTACGGTGACGTGGGCAATCGGCACGCCACCTACAGCCCGCTGGTGACGCGGGTAGGCTTTGACCTACGCGCCTCCATCCCCATCACGCCCTGGCTCGAAGGTGGTCTCTATGCCTTGCACGGCCGCCTGGGTGTGAACGAACGCAGCCTGGAGCGCAATCTGAACTTCGAGTCGCGCGTCACCTCCGGCGGGCTTTTCCTGCGCTACAACTTCCTGCAGCTCCTGAACCCGAAGCGCGTGGTGGAGCCTTACATCAGCGTCGGCTTCGGTTCGGTGGAATTCCTCACCAAGACCGACCTGCGCGACGGTGACGGCAACACCTATCACTACTGGAGCGACGGCACCATCCGTGACATCGCCGAGGATGCCCCGAACGCCGGTCAGGCCCAGGAGATCCAACGGGACTACATCTACGAGAGCGACGTACGCGAGACCAACCCCGATGGCTTTGGCAAGTACCCTGAACGCACCTGGACGGTGCCCATCGGCCTGGGTGCACGCATGGACCTGGGCGGTGGATTCGACTTCCGCATCGGGACCACCCTGCACTACACCTTCACCGATCTGGTGGATGGCGTGACGGCCGACAGCAAAGGCTCGCGCGCCGGCGATAGCAGCAACGACATGTTCCTCTACTCGTCGTTCTCCATCGGCTGGGCCGTGCCGCTCGAACCGCGCCAGCGCAAGCGCCGCATGACGCCCCTGAACGAGGAGCAGCTCGACCTGATCGTGCTGAACGATGACGAGGACGGCGACGGCGTGAAGGACATGCAGGACCGCTGTCCGGGAACCCCGGCGGGTGCTGCCGTGGATGTGAACGGTTGTCCGCTGGACGGCGATAGCGATGGCGTTCCCGACCATGCCGACGATGAACTGAACAGCGCACCGGGTGCCCTCGTGGATGCGCGTGGTGTCACCATCTCGGACGAGGCCTATCTCAAGAGTTTCCTGAACTACCTGGATTCCGGCAACGTGAACGTGGTGACCACCCGGGTGGAATCCTTCGGACCGGTGAACCGGCCGGAACCGGCCAAGCGCGTCTTCGTGGTGAAGGTGGGCACGCAGGTGGAGGGGATCGACGAGGCGCTGATCCAGAAGATCCTGAGCATCCCGGACGTGCGCACCATCGAGAAGGGTGACACCACCTTCTACGTGGTGGGCAACTACGAGTCCATCCCCGAGGCGCTGCGCCGCGAGCTGGAGCTGAAGGGCATGGGCATCGAGAGCGTGGTGATGGCCGAGGAGAACGGCAGGCTGATCGACGTGAGCCAGGAGCTGGCGGCCGACCGGGCCCGCATGCGCGGCATGGGCGCTGGTGACGACAGCCGCGATGTGATCGTCCGCGTGCAGTTGGGCGCCTTCCGCCAGAAGCTCTCCACGAACATCTTCAAGTCCGTCCCCGACCTGGTGGTGATCAAGGGGGATGACGGCCTCACGCGCTATTACACCGGCTCGTTCACCGATGTGAACCAGGCCGCCGCACACAAGGTGCAGATGCTGCTGAACGGCTTCGAGGGCGCTTTCCTCGTGGCCTTCCGCGAAGGCAAGCGGGTGAGCATGAAGGAGGCGGGCGCCGTGCTCACGGGTCCCGAGGACCTGCGCACGCTTCCCGTAAGTTCCGTGAACAAGGACCTGCTGCGCTACAAGGTGCAGGTGGGCACCTTCGCCGGCAACATCCCCATGGACACCATGGGCAAGCTCATCGAGATGGGTGATGTCACCTCCATCCCCAGCGCCGATGCGGTCCGCTACTTCTACGGCAGCTTCAAGGACCGCGCTTCCGCCGAAGAGGCCAAGGCCACCATCCAGGCCAAGGGCTTCCCCGATGCCTTCGTGGTGGGCGAGATGAACGGCCACATCATTCCGGCCGACGACGCCGACGGTCTGCTCGGCAAGCCCTGATCGCGCACGGTCGGTCCCAAGGGCTACGCTTCCGTGCAATAGCTCACCAGCACCGGGCGTTCTTCGCAGGCCTCCCCCTACCTTTCCCATTCATTCACCGCACATGGACCTTGGGTACCGCCCTCAGCGCGTGCTGGGCACCGCTTTGCTCTTCCTGTTCCTGATCACCGGCTGCAAGCGGCAGTCGGCCATGCTGCCGGACAGCGCCTTCACCCCCTACATCGCGGCCTTCACCACGGGCCACGTGTCGGCCACGAGCACCGTACTGGTGCGCATCAGCGATGAGCAGCGATGGCGTGACACGGCCGCCACGGACCTGCAACAGGTGTTCAGCCTCGACCCCTCCGTACCCGGCACGGTCACCTGGCAGGACCGCCAAACCCTGGTGTTCACCCCGGCCGAGCGCTTGCGACCGAACACCTTGCACACCGTTCGTTTCAAGCTGGGGCAACTGATCGAGGTGCCTTCCGGTCTGGAGGTCTTCACCTTCCAGTTCACCACGGTGGTCCAAGGCATCGATGTGCGCGTGAGCGACCTGCAGCCGCTCTCCCTGTCGGACCTCACGTGGTCGCGGGCCATCGTGCAGGTGTACACCAGCGACGATGCGAGCGGGCAGGACCTCGAAGGTTGCTTCACGGCTGTGCAGGACGGACGGCGCCTGCCACTGACCTGGGAACACGAGCCCAATGGCCGGCACCACCGCTTCGTTGCCGACAGCATACACCGCGGTGACACGCCATCCACGGTCACCTTCACCTGGAGCGGAAAGGCGATCGGGGCCGATGCGGAGGGTTCGCTCCCCTTTGATGTACCGGCCATCGGTGACCTACGCCTCATCAGCGCCACCACGTCCAGCGATGGTGAGCAGTTCGCCGAGCTGCTCTTCTCCGACCCGCTCGATGCGGCACAGGAACTCACCGGCCGGGCCGGCATCAGCGGCGCGGACGATGTGCGCACCTCCATCGATGGCAACAAGCTCATCCTTCATCCGGTGCAGCGTCTCACCGGCGATCACCAGGCCTTCGTTTCGGCCCAACTGGTGAACGTGAACGGGCGGAAACTGGGCCAGGACATCACCGTGGACCTGCGCTTCGAGGAACTGAAGCCGGCGGTGCGCATGGTGGGCAAGGGCGTGGTGCTTCCCTCCACGGACGGCCTGGTGATGCCCTTCGAGGCGGTGAACCTCAAGGCCGTGGAGGTCCGCGTGATCCGCATCAACGAGCACAACGTGGGGCAGTTCCTCCAGGTGAACGCCTT
>CAUJFM010000234.1 GCA_963169595.1 Bacteroidota bacterium
CGCGTTCATGGACAGTGGTGCCAGCCAGTGCGGGCGGCGCACACGGCTCCGCAACAGGTGGTCCGTCCAGCGCTGCTCCCATTGCAGCACCAACGGATGCACATGGCTCCGCAAGAGCGCAGCGCAGCACAGCAGGGCGAATAGGAAGAAGATCGTATGTGCCGTAAAGATCTCCGAGAGCAGGTCGCCCAGCACGTTCCACAGCCCGTCCAGGAAGCCCGCCGTGAGCGCGTCGAACCGCGGATTGCCCACGCGGTACATCTGGAAGAACACGATGGCCACCAGCACGGGCAGCACCACGATGCGGCCCCATCCGCTCCGGGTGCGCTCGCCTTTGCGACCACGCAACAAGGTGCCCAGTGTGTCCCAGGCGGAAGTGGGAGCGTTCAGGACGTTGTGCACCCACCGCTGCGCGGCATAGAACAGGCTGCGCATGCGCGGCTCCTGCGCCAAGGCACTCCCCAGGACCAGGCCGATCAACACGGACATCCTTGCCAGGACGCTGCCATGAACGACCACCATCGCGGCGGACAACAGCGTTCCCAGCAGGACCACGCGTGCCGGCAGGGACAGGTTGGCCCGTCCGCGCTCAAGGACCAGAATGCCCACAACGACCATCGCGAACAGCAGCAGGTTCAGGCCCAGCTCCGCCTCGTAGAACAGGCGATCGAACAGGAATGCCGCGAAGGGTACGGTGAGCAGGGCGCCCCATCGGGTGCGCAGGTCCTTGGTCGGTTCAAGCATGGGGGTCGGGGTTCTTGGGTACGAGCTGTTCGATGGCGTCGAGGTGCTGGCGGAACGCACGCAGGCCGGCCGCTGTTGCCTTGTAACTGGTGTTGGGCCGCTTGCCCACGAACCGCTTGCGCACGGTCACGTACTTCAGCTCCTCCAGTGCGGCGAGATGACTGGCCAGGTTCCCGTCCGTGACCCCGAGCAGCTCCTTCAACCGCGCATGATCGACGAAGTCGTTCACCACGAGCACGGCCATGATGCCCAGGCGGACACGGCTCTCGAACGCTTTGTTCAACCGGTCGATCATGCTTCCTCCGCAGTGGTCGCGTTCCGCTCGTGACGCAGGTACATCAACCCTCCGTAGAAAATGTGCAGCACCCCGAACCCAAGGGCCCAGAACAGCAGCGCCGCCTCGGTCCAGAAGGAGGCCACGAGACCGAGCACGATCTCGCTCACGCCCAGCCAGCGGATCTCGTCCAAGGTGTACTTGGATGCGTTCAGCAGCGCAAGTCCGTAGAACACCAGTGTGGCCGGAGGGACCATGTCCAACGCACCATACTGCAGCAGCGACAGGCAGAAAAGCCCTCCGGCCACAAGGGGCATAAGCAGGTTCACCACCATCCGGCGGGCACTGGCATCCCAGAGGCCCTGTCCGGTGCGGCGCCCACGCCTCCAGGTGAACCAGAGCGCCCCGGCGATCGCCACGAGCAGCACGGCCATCCCATCCACGAACAGGAAAACCAGGTGCTCGTTCCAGCGCCCGGCATCGAGCAGTGACCGACCATCCAGGCTGGCGTAGCTGTCCATCCGCTCCGCCCAGAGCAGATCGAGGTAGTGCTGCCGCGCGAGGAAAGCGCCGACGAGGGCCGCCGTGCCGGCGATCACGCCGCTCAGTCCGCTCAGGCTCAGGAAGCGCGTACTGCGGTCCATCAACCCGCGGATGCGGGCCAGTTCATCGAGGTGCTCGTTCACCATTCTCAAAGTACTTTGTACTGCAAAGTAACGCCACGCGGAAAGGCTTGGTATGTGCCTCCGAAAAAAGTTCAATGCATGGTGAGGGCTCCGAGCAGGGTACCCACGATCACCGCGGCGAACCGCTGGGCGTTGAACCGGTGCTCGGGCGCACTCTCGAAGATGATCGTGGTGCTGATGTGCAACAGCATCCCGATGGCCAGCGCCAGCATGCCATCCAATCCATGATGCCCCGGCCCACTAAAGGCGGTGCCTGCGAGCATGCCCAAGGGGGCCGCCAGTGCGAAGACCGTCAACAACAACCAGGACCGGCCCATACCGGCCCCTGAGCGTTGAAGCACCGTTGCCAGGGCCACGGCCATCGGCATCTTGTGCAGGAGCACACCCGTGAGGAACGGGGTGTTGGCGGCCACCTCTGGATCGGCGAAGGGCATGCCCTCGGCGAACGAGTGGATGCAGAGGCTGGCCAGTGTGAGGAAAGGCAGGGCCTTGCCACCCGTGCCATGCACATGCATGTGCCCATGCTCGATGCCATGGCTGAAGAACTCCAGCACCACCTGCAACAGGAACCCGCCCAGCACCCAAGCCCCGATGGATGCTCCGGCCTCCTCATACAGCTCGGGCAGCATGTGCAGGAAGACGACCGCCAACAGGAAGGCTCCGCTGAACGAGAGCAGCAGTCGCAACCAACGGGCATCCGGTTTCATCCATCGCACCAGCGCACCGGCCAGGAGGGGCACCGCAAAGAAGGCTATGGCGACGATCGGTGACATCAGGCGGGGCGACGCATCCAGAGGACGTAACGGGAAGAGCTGTCGGGATCGAACGGAGCGGCGACGGGCCCGTCGGTGCGGTCATCGATCTGGAATCCGGCGGCCAGGGCCATGGCATCGAGCTCGCCAGGGGTCCATGCGGCCACCCGTTCCTCGAACTGCCCCCGGAAGGCCCCATCCTCCACCTCGATGCGCTTGATGATCGCACCGTCGACCAGCATCCGCCGCACGGTGAACCGCACGCCATCCCGCTCGATGACCTCGACCGGCACCAGGGCCTCCACCACGCGGGGGGTGTTCATGAAGTCCAGCACGAAGCGACCGCCCGGGCGGAGCGCCTGAAAAGCCGCCTGGAACACTCGTTGGTCATCGGTGCGATCCTCGGAATAGCCGAGACTGGTGAAGAGGCAGCAGGCCGCATCGTAGTGGTCGCCTTCCAAGGGCTGGCGCATGTCATGCACGCGCAGGTCGGCATCGGGTACCAGCGTACGGGCCTCCTCTATACTCGCGGGATCCAGATCGATGCCCGTGACGCTGAGGCCCCGGCGAACGAACCACTGCACATGCCGTCCACGGCCGCAAGCCATGTCCAGGACACGCGCGCCAGGGGGCAGGTCCCAGTGGCCCAGCAGCAGGTCCACCCAGGCACGCGCCTCCTGCTCATCCCGGTGCCCGTAGAGCAGGGTGTAGTAACGGGTGCCGAACCATTCGCGATACCAGGCCATGGACTTCCTGAAAGGACGGCGAAAGTAACCCCGGGCATCGGGTTGACAATTCCGTGGATAACTCGGCACCCTTCCTGCCCAAGCGGCCATCCCCCGCCCCTTGCTTTGTGTATCGGCCCCGGCGGCCGAAGGCATCTGCATGCTCGACCGCATACACGACCTCTACGACGAACTCGAACGCCAGCGGGTGATGATCTCCTTCAAGGGCAGCCTGACGGAGGACCTCATCACCGCCCTGCTCGGGCTGGTGGAACGCAAGATGCAGGCCATTGAACCCGACCAGCGGGTGCGCAAACGGGTGTTCAACGTGGTGACCGAATGCCTGCAGAACCTGTTCCACCATAACGCGCACCTCAAGTTGGCGGACGGACAAGCCATCACCACGCGGGAGCCCCATGGCGTGGTGATGATCGCGCAGAACGAGCAGGGCTATTCCGTGCTCACCGGCAACTTCATGGCCGCCACCGATGTGGACCATCTGAAGGTGCATCTGGACCGCATCAACACCCTCGGCCCCGATGAACTGCGCGACCTGTACCGCGAGACCCTGGCCGATGGACAGTTCAGCACCAAAGGCGGCGGTGGATTGGGCATGATCGACATCGCCCGCAAGAGCGGAGGCAAACTGGAGTATGGTTTCGTGCCGTACGACAAGGACAATGCCTTCTTCAGCCTCAACGTGAACGTGACCCCCTAGACCCTGAACCATGGACGCGCTGCTCCTCGAAGGATCCGCCAAGACGCCCCACGTGCATTTCGACCCCGAGACCGGGTTGCTCGAGCTCAAGGGCCGTTCGATACCGGAGAACTCGATCGATTTCTACAAGCCCCTGATCGACTGGATCGACCGCTACGGCCGCGACCCGCGTCAGAAGACGGCCCTGCACGTGCAGCTGGAGTACTTCAACACCAGCTCCTCGAAGTGCATCCTGGACGTGTTCAAGAAATTGGAGTCCATCCGGGCCGCCGGTAACGAGGTCACCGTGCTGTGGCACTACGAAGTGGACGACGAGGACATGTTGGAGGCCGGCGAGGACTACGCGGGCATCATCAACGTGCCCTTCCGCATGGTGCAGATCGAGGAGGTGGACGACAAGTAAGGCCAGCGTCCCATCAACCCTGCGCCGGCCTGCGACCTACGCGGGGCATCAGGTGGAGGAGGCGGGGGAACAGGTCGGCATACAACGCGATGGCCAGGAGCAGGGACATGCCCCAGAGCACCAGCGCGTTGGCCCACAAGGTGGGGATGCGCTGCCCGGCCAGCCACTTCGACGGCGCATAGAACTGGGCCCCGAAGAAGCCGGCTGAAACAGGCTCCAAATAGATGGGGTCGTTCTTCTGGACAAGCTCGCCCTTGTACTCGACGATCACGTTCACATCGTTCTTGTTGGTCACCACCTCGGCGAGGCTCTCGTTGCGGTAGTTGTCCAACCGCTCGAAGTAGGCCTTGCGCAACTCCGGCGTGGCCGTGAGCTGGGCGATCAACCGCTCCTTGCCGGACTCGGCCTCCTTGTACGCCGTGCGGTAATGGTGTGTCAGGGTGCGCAGGGCATCCTCCACCCGGTCCAATGCACCGTGGTCCACTTGGTCGGGTGTCAACTGGTCCAGCGCGGGCAGGCTGAATCCCTTGAGGCTGGCGGTCTCCTTCGTGAGCTCCGTGCGCAACAAGGCCAGATCATGCTCCGTGCCCGCCTTGTCGCCGTGCCCATCGAGCCCACGCCGCACATTGCCCAACGCGTTCTCAAGCTCCCGCACCCAGAGGTCCTTCTTCCAGTTGGCGGTCTTCATGCGGCGGTCGAACTCATAGAACTGCCGCTCGTACGGGTTCCACATGAACTGGCTCACGGCCAGTCCTTCATACGCCCAGCGCGAGGCCATGATGTTGCCGATCCAGGGCACGCTGCGCTCCGAGGCGAACCACGGATGCAGCTTGTCGAACTTGACGATGATCCCGCTGAAGAGCAGCTGCGGGATGATCAGCACCGGGATCATGATGTAGATGACCTTGGCGCTGTTGAAGCTGGCGCTCACATTGAGCCCGAGCACATTGGCGAAGCACGAGGTGCTGAAGAGCAGCAACCAGTGCATGAAGGTGAGGTCCTCGATGCCGAGCACCGTGTTCCCCACCAGGACGAACAGGAGCGTCTGGATGGCCGAGATCAGGAACATGAGCCCCACCTTGCTCACCAGGTAGCTGAGCCAGCTCAGGTCCAGGAACTTCTCACGCTGCAGGATCTTGCGGTCGCGGATGATCTCCTCGGCGCTCACGGTCAACCCGAGGAAGAGCGCCACGATCACGGCGATGAACAGGTACTGGGGCAGGTTGTCGTTCTCGCGGAAGATGTACTCCCCGGCGGTGCCATGACCGGTGCGGTAGTAGCGCAGGAAGAACGACATGATGAAGGCGAGCGCCGGCGCTTCCACCAGGTTGATGAGCACATACTGCGTGTTGGCCAGCTTGCTGAGCAGGTCGCGCTTGAAGTACACCTGCACCTGCCGCAGCTTGTTGGGCACGGTGAAGGTGCTCTTCGGAACGGTGCGCTCCTCGGGCACCTGGGCCATGCGCCCCTCCATCTGGGCCCTGAACACCTCGTTCCAGGCCTCCGGACTGATGCGCCGCTGGTCGGTCTCGTTGCCATACTCGTCCACCAGCTTGGCCTCCAGGATGTTGAAGATCTGCTCGGGGTTCACATTGCCGCAGGCACTGCACTGGCCCACATCGCTGTTCACCTGCCCGGTGACGCGCTTGAAGTAGACCACCGCATCCACGGGATCCCCGTAGTACACCGGGTGGCCCTCCTGGTCCATGAGCAGCAGCCGGTCGAACAGCTTGAAAATGTCCGATGAAGGCTGGTGGATCACCACGAAGACCAGCCTGCCCTTGAGCGCAAGCTCCTTGAGCAGGTCCATGATGTTCTCCGAATCGCGCGAGCTGAGGCCGCTGGTGGGTTCGTCCACGAACAGTACGCTCGGCTCGCGGATCAGCTCCAGGGCGATGTTCACGCGTTTGCGCTGACCGCCGCTGATGGTCTTCTCCAGCGGACTACCCACCTTCAGGTCCTTGGTCTCATAGAGGCCCAGGCTCTGTAGCATGCGCAGCACCCGCTCGTGGATGCCCTTGTCGTCCAGGTCGCCGAAGCTGAGCTTGGCATTATAGAAGAGGTTCTGGTAAACGGTCAGTTCCTCGATAAGCAGGTCATCCTGGCTCACATGGCCGATCACACCGCGGATGCGATCGCGGTCGCGGTGCACGTCGATGCCGTTGATGGTGACGCGGCCCTGGCTGGGCACGAGGTTGCCGTTGAGGACATTGAGCAGCGTGCTCTTGCCGCTGCCACTCCCCCCCATGATGCCGATGAGCTTGCCACCGGTCTCGGCCATGTTCAATTCATGGAGGCCGGGCTTCCCGTTGGGGAACGTGTACTCGATGCCATCGGCCTTGAACACGATGCGGGACCGGCCCGACCGGTTCATGAAGGCGCCAATGATGTCGCTATAGTAGATGGGCACCCCGTTCGGCGGCCGGATGCTGCTGCCGTTGGAGAGCACATAGTGGCTGCCCGGGCTCATGCGCTGGCCGTTCAGCAGCACTTCGCCGTGGCCGGTGTAGCGCATCACGTAGAGGCTCACACTGGGCACGTGCAGCACGCGCAGGTCACCGTCCAGGCCGTGGGCATGCAGATGTCGCGCCTGATCGAAGGAGGCCTCCACGGCGGCATCCACATAGAGCAGATGGGGGGCATCCTCCCGCAGGACGCGATCGCCGTTCACGAACTGCAGGCAGCGGGCGAAATCCTCCGCACCGATGTTGAAGGTCTCGGCCACGGTGCTCACGAACTCCAGTTCCTGCTCACTGGCCACGCCGTCCGCATGGATGAACTCCAGCAGGTGCACCAGCACCACGAACTTCTGGCGCTGATTGAGCTCCTCGTTCACCTGGGTGCAGATCTTCAGGACCTTCACCGAGTTGAGGGAGGTGCGCTTGCGACCGCTACGGCTCTGCCCACCACTGGCATGGAAGGCCTGGACGAAGGTCTGGTAGCGCACCATGTGGGCGGCGGCCACCTCCGGACTGAACTGCTTGCGCAGGAAGCGCTCCAGGGGAGCAGCGTTCTCGGGACGCGCACCATCGGCCACCGCCTCGCCCTTGGCGATGATGGCGAACAGCTGCAACAGGGCTTTGAGTATCTTCTCGCTCATGCGTCCTTCCCTTCGAACATGAAAAAGCGCCCCTCTTTACGGGAGGGGCGCCGGAAGGTTGCGTGAGCGTGCCGTCTACTTCTTGAAGCCGATCAGCATCACCGCACAGCCGCTGCCGGCCTTGGCGGGATCGATCGACGCTTCCACGGTCACATCCAACGTGCTGGCCACGGCCAGGTCCCAGAAGGGGGCGTTGCTGTGGTCCTTGTTCGTGAAGAGCAGGTTGCGGTCCTTGTCGTAGACACTGAAGATCAGGATGCCATCCGACTCACCGCTGCAGGCCGCCACCCGGTAGGTGGTGCCTCCGAAAAGGGTCAGGTTGAACTCGGCCACCTCGTCCCCCTGGAGCAAGGCCCGGTAGAACTGGCCATCGGGGATGTATTGGGTGGTGATGTGCTGCTCGCACCGCGTGGCGATGGGCTCACAGAGGTTTTGCGCGTTGGCTCCGAAAGCCAGGCCCATGACCAGGCCCAAGGCGCACATGGAAGGGATGATGTTCCGATGAAGCATGGTCAGGCGAGGATCATGGAGCGGATGGCCGCGGTCTGCTTGGTGATGGCCTCCAGCACGCCGGCCGGGATGGTCACGGTGCTGGTGCTGTTGATGAAGGTGGTGCGCTTGGCCGCATCAGTGACCGGCTGCTGGAAGCTGTAGGAGCGCTGGATGCCCGCAAAGCTGGCCTGCAGCTCCTTCAGGGCCGTGATCAGCGCGGCGGCCTCGGGGTCCTTCACGTGGGCGTCCATCAGTTCCACGATGGCATCCAGGGAGGCCTTCTGGTCGCCGATGCGGTCCACCAGGCCCTGGTCCTTGAGCGCGGCGGGATCCGACAGGGTGAGGTGGAGCGATCCCACCCAGCCACCGGCCAGTACCAGCGTGCTCACATCGTTGCGGTCGTTGCTCTTCAGGTAACGGTCAGCCGCGCGGAAGGCCACCCCGCTGAAGCGGAGCAGGCTGTCCTCACTGCCCAGGTTGGACTTGAAGCGGTCCAGCAGGGACTTGTCGAAGGCATTGGACAGCTCCAGGGAGTTGCCCAGCTTCTCGATGGCCTGCATGGTGGCCATGGCCCGCTGCCCATCGCGGTGCACGGTGACATAGGCCAGGTCGGCGCCATACATGCCCAGTGCCGCGGCACGCGCGGTCTTGGTGGTCAGGGCCTCCCCTTTCTCCAGCGGCGTCGTCAGGTCCTTGCGATAGACCAAACCAGCCTTGCGGATGGCAAAGGCCGTCTGCACCGGCGAGGGGATGCTGAACAAGCGCCCCCCTACGGAGACCAGCTCATTGTCACCATTGAGGGTGTCGGTGGCGAGGCTGTCGGCCTGCGGCTGCTGGTCCTCTGCAGGTTGCGGGCCACCACAAGCAGCCAGCAACACAGTGAGGCCAAGGCCGAGGACCACAGGCGAACGGAAGGAATGGACCATGGGCATGCGGAACGGTTCGTCAGGCGTCGAAGGTAACCGCATGCCCCGGCGGGCTCCTTGACCAGCACCGCCAGTTTTCAACAGCACCGGGCCACTAACCCGTGGCCCCTACCCATCTGCGCATACGCGATCCCCGAAGGGCGTACCAGCCGATGAAGAGGTAGCAGGGGATCAACATCCAGTAGGCCTGCTGGGGGCCGATGTTCGCCATGCCCGCCAGCGCGCCATAGATCGGCGGGAGCACTGCACCTCCCGCGATGGCCATGATCAGCAAGGCGCTTGCGGTCTTCGTGTGCCTTCCCAAGCCTTCGATGGCCAGCGGCCAGATCGCGGGCCACATCAGCGCGTTGGCCAGCCCCAACAGGGCGATACAAGCCACCGAGGCCTGGCCGTTCAGGAACAACGCGGCGAGCGCGATCACGATCCCCAACGCAGCGGAAAGCTGGAGCGCACGCGACTGGGAGATGAACCGCGGAATGGCCACGATGCCGAGGATGTAACCGGTCACCATGGACATCAGGGTCCAGCTGGTCAGGTGCTTCGCCTCGGAAAGCGCCATGCCCTGCGACTCGCCGTAGCTGGGGATCGTATCCCCTGCGATCACCTCCACCCCCACGTAGAGGAACAGGGCCACCACGCCGAGGACCAGGTTGGGAAAGGACAGCACACTGCGGTCGTCACCCGTCTCCGTGCCTGCATCCACCTCGGGGTCCAGGTCGGGCAACGGCGCGAACCGGACCAACAGACCCAGCCCGAAAAGCACAGCGGCCATCACGGCATAGGGCCGCACCACCCGGGCGGCCACCTCATCCAGCCGGGCGGAGAGCGCCTCCCCCTGCAACGTGGCCAGCTGCTGCTGCAGCGCATCGGCATCGTCCAGCAATACCGCCCCCAACACCACCGGGGCCACCACGCCGGCCAGCTTGTTGCAGATGCCCATCACGCTGATGCGGGCAGCCGCACTGTCGATCGGTCCCACCACGGTGATGTAGGGATTGCTGGCCGTTTGCAGCAGGGAAAGACCAGTGCCGATCACGAAGAGACCGGCCAGGAACAGGCCGTACGAGCGCGCTTCGGCAGCCGGGATGAACAGCAACGCCCCCAGGGCCATCGTCCACAGGCCGTACATCATGCCCCGCTTCATGCCCGTGCGCAGCAGCACCCTGGCCATGGGCAGCGCCGTGACGAAGTAGGCGATGTAGAACGCTGACGTGACATAGAACGGCTCGGCACCGGACCGCAGTTCACAAACAATCTTCAGGTAGCTGATCAGCGGACCGTTGATCCACGTGACAAAGCCGAACAGGAAGAACAGGCCGCCGAGGAAGATGATGGCGGTGGTGGTGCGCGAAGAGCTCTGCATGGTCGCGCTCTTCGGGTTCATCAGGGAGCGCCCGGGCAAGGTAGGAACGGCCCTGTCCGGGCAGTTCGCCGCCCGGGGCTTCTGTCAACACGCGATCGTCAACGGCACACCAGCAGCGGCCTACCAGTTCACATCGCGGCGGTAATAGCGCGGGAAGCGGATCGTGCTCCTGGTCTTCCGGTAATACGCCTCCCAACGCGGGGTGGCCCGGTCGTACACCTCCTCCGGAACCATCGCCCCCTCGGTGGACCCAGCGCCCTCCCTTTTCTTATCGTTCACGCGGTTCATGCTCCAAGGACGCCCTGGGGAACGCCGAACGCTGCCTGGCCCGTCCGGCAGCATTCCGCGATCGACACGTCCATGACGATCGCCGCGCTTCGCCGGATGGATCAACTTTGCCGGGACCAATGCCCGCGTACATCGATGTGATCCTTCCGCTGGCCGTGCCGGGTGTGTTCACCTATGCGTGGCCCGATGCGCTGCCGTCCGTGCGGCCCGGCATGCGGGTCTCGGTGCCGTTCGGGCGCGGTCGGAAGCTCTACGGCGGCGTGGTGAAGCGCGTGCATCAGGAGGCGCCGCCCTACCGCACCGTGCGACCCGCCCTGGGCGCGCTGGACACCGCCTCCGTGGTGAACGCCATCCAGCTCGACCTCTGGGACCGCATGGCGGAGCATTACCTCTGCAGCCTGGGCGAAGTGATGATCGCCGCCCTGCCGGCACAACTGGCACTGAGCAGCGAGACACGCCTGGTGGCCAACCCCGATCACGTGCAGGACCCGGTGGTGCGCCGCAGGGCAGGCGTGCTGCTCGATGCCCTGGAGCACCGCAACGTGGTGACCCTGGAGGAGGCCGGCGAACTGCTGGGGCTGAAGGACCCGATGCCGGTGGTGAAGACCCTGATGGACCAGGGAGCGCTTCAATTGGAGGAGGAACTGAAGGACACCTGGAAGCCGCGCATGGTGACCTACGTGCGGCTGGCACCGGGCCAGGGCGAGGAAGCCGTCCTGCATGGCTGGTTCGACCGCTTGGAAAAGGCGCCGAAGCAACTGCACCTGCTGATGCGCTACATCGAGCTGAGCCGCTGCCTGAGCAGCGATCCGCGCGAGGTGGAGCGCAACGCGCTGCTGCGTGCGGCCGGCGCCACGGGACCGGTGCTCAAGGGGCTCCTGGACAAGGGGCTCTTCGCCACTTACGAGCGGGAAGCCGGGGTGCCTGCCGATGATGCCGCGTCCAAACCACCGCCGGTGCTTTCGCCCGCACAGACCGAGGCGATCCGCTCCGTGAAGGCAGGCTTTGCCGAGAAGGACGTGGTGCTGCTCCGCGGCGTGACCTCCTCCGGTAAAACGGAGCTCTACATCACCCTCATCCAGGAGATGGTGGACAGCGGGCGACAGGTGCTTTACCTGTTGCCTGAGATCGCCCTCACCACGCAGATCATCGCGCGGTTGAGGGAACGCTTCGGTGACCGCATCGCCGTGTCGCACTCGCGCATGGCCCAGCATGAACGCACCGCGCTCTGGCTCCGCATGGCCCAGGGCGATGCCCCGCCACCGATCGTGGTGGGCGCGCGGTCGGCGCTCTTCCTCCCCTTCCGCGACCTCGGCCTCATCGTGGTGGACGAGGAGCACGACCCCAGCTACAAGCAGCACGATCCGGCACCGCGCTATCACGCACGCGACATGGCCATCGTGCTCGCTGGGCTGCACCACGCGAAGACACTGCTTGGTTCGGCCACGCCCGCCCTCGAAAGCCATCACAACGCCCGCACCGGGAAATACGGGCTCGTGGAGCTGCTCTCGCGCTTCGGCGATGTGGCCATGCCCCACGTGCTGCGCGTGGACCTCCGCGATGCCCAGCGCCGCCGCACGATGCGCGGGCACTTCACCAGCACCCTGATCGATGCCGTTCAACAGGCCCTGGACCGCCGCGAACAGGCCATCATCTTCCAGAACCGCCGGGGCTATGTGCCGGTATGGCAATGCGAGACCTGTGGGTGGGTGCCCGAGTGCGACCAGTGCGATGTGAGCCTCACCTACCACAAGCAGCTGCATCAGCTCCGCTGCCATTACTGTGGAAGGCAGTACACCCCGCCCACCGCCTGCGGCCATTGCGGGAGCCCGAGGTTGCGCATGCTCGGCTTCGGCACGGAGAAGATCGAGGAGGAACTGGCCGAACTGTTCCCCGATGCGCGTATCGGCCGCATGGACCAGGACACCATGCGCGGCAAACACGCCATGGACCGGCTGCTCACCAGTTTCGGACAGGGGGGGCTCGACATCCTGGTGGGCACGCAGATGGTGACCAAGGGCTTGGACTTCGATCATGTCAGCGTGGTGGGCATCCTGAACGCCGACCTGCTCATGCGCTTCCCCGACTTCCGGGCGCATGAACGGGCCTTCCAATTGATGGCCCAGGTGGCGGGCCGCTCAGGCCGCCGCCAGCAGGCAGGCACGGTGATCATCCAGGCGATGGACGTGAACAACCCCGTGCTGGACCTGGTGGTGCGCCACGATGTGGAAGGCATGTACCAGCGCGAGATCCAACAACGGCAGCTGCACGGCTATCCGCCCTTCACGCGGCTCATCGAGCTCACACTGAAGCACCGGTCGGAGGAACGTGTGGCGGCCACCGCGCTGGTGCTTGCCACGGCCCTGCGGGAAGGATTGGGCGAACGTGTGCTCGGACCGGACATCCCGCTCGTATCCCGCATCCGCGACCGCCACCTGCGCAAGCTGCTCATCAAGATCCGCCGCAGCGCGCACCACACGGAGAAGCAGTTCGTGAGCGCCACCATCGACCGTGTGTTCGGCGATCCGCTGCACGCACCCGTGCAACTGGTCACCGACGTGGACCCGCTGTAGGGCCTTGATCAACGGGGGGCATCCTGCACGGCACCGCCGGCACCGATATCCCTGAACAGTCGCCACGGACCTTGTTCCGGCAGCGGTACGTCAACGGTAAGCGGAGGGCCATCGGGCACACCGGGAAGCATGATGGAAGCAGCCTGGAGCGCGATGCTGCGGTCCTTCTCCCCGCGCCGTGCACCGTACTTCACATCGCCCTTGATGGGATGCCCCCAACCGGACAACTGGGCCCTGATCTGGTGGAAGGCCCCGCCATCGGGTTCAATTTCCACTAGGGTATAGCGTTCCGCGCGGCCCAGCACACGCACCTTCAACCGCACCGTTCGTGCACCAGCCGCCGGGTCCGCCACGGTCCGCGCCTTGTGCGACCGGGTGTCGTGCACGATCGCATGCTCCAGTTGCACCTGGTCCTCGGGACCGACCACGCCCTCCACCACGGCCCGGTATAGCTTGCGCACCCGTCGTTCGCGGAAGGCGTTGTTCAACGCGCTGAGCATGGCGCCGCTCGCGAGCACCACCACACCGCAGACCGGTCGGTCCAGCCGGTTCACCAGTTCAAGCTCCGGTGAGCCCAGCGCCTTTCGGGCCCAGGACAGAAGGTCCGGGTCGCCGGAGGGATCGGACTGCACAGGCATGCCCGCAGGCTTGTTCACCAAGGCCAGTTGCGGCCCTTGGTGCAGCACGGACAGCGTTGGCCGCAGCTCAGTACTGCTCGCCGGCATTGGGGAAGTCCTTGGACCGCACGTCGGCCACATAGGACGACACCGCCCCCGTGATCACCGCATGCAGGTCCGCATAGCGGCGCAGGAAGCGGGGCCGGAACTCGGTGTTGATGCCGAGCATGTCGTGGAGCACGAGCACCTGGCCGTCCACACCGCCGCCCGCACCGATACCGATCACCGGAATGGATACACTGCGGGCCACCTCCTCGGCGAGCTTTGCCGGTATCTTCTCCAACACCAAGGCGAAGCAGCCGGCCTGCTCCAGCAGCCTGGCGTCCTCGCGCAGACGCTGTGCTTCGGCCTCCTCCTTGGCCCGCACCACATAGGTACCGAACTTATAGATGCTTTGTGGGGTGAGGCCGAGGTGGCCCATGACCGGAATGCCAGCCGTGAGGATGCGCTCGATGGAGCCGATGACCTCGCGGCCGCCCTCGAGCTTCACGGCGTGCGCCCCGCTCTCCTTCATGATCCGAATGGCACTGTTCAAGGCGCCCTTGCTGTTCCCCTGGTAGGTGCCGAAGGGCAGGTCCACCACGATCAGCGCCCGTTGGCACCCGCGCACCACGCTGCTGGCATGGTAGATCATCTGGTCCAGGGTGATGGGCAAGGTGGTCTCGTGCCCGGCCATGACGTTGCTGGCGCTATCGCCCACCAGGATCACGTCGATGCCGGCGGCATCCACCAGCCGGGCGAGGCTGAAGTCATAGGCCGTCAGCATGGCGATCGGGGTGCCGGACGACTTCATCTCCTGCAGCACGTGGGTCGTCACGCGCTTCACCTCCTTCAGGTTGGTGCTCATGGCTTGGGATTGATCGGCCGCTGCCGCTCCGGGCAAAGCTACGCCCCCCGGTCCAGCCCACACGGACCGGTGGGACCAGCCGCTTCCCCTCCGTTCCCCGCCGTTCCCCGTTGCGGCCCGGCGGCTGTCCACATCCGGCTATATTTGGCCTCCCCGCACGGGGATCCGCAATGCGTCACCTCCTCCTCTTCCTCGCCGCCGCCACCGTGGCCGGCTGCAGCACCGACCTTGAGATCAACGCGCCGTACAAGAACGTGACCGTGGTCACGGGCCTGCTCAACATGCGCGACTCGGTGCACTTCGTCAAGATCAACAAGGCCTTCCTGGGTGAAGGGGACGCGTTCGTGTATGCCGCGATCCGGGACTCCAACGAATACCGGGATGAGGACATCACCCAGAAGGTTGTGTACCGGGTGAACGCCAGCGGACTGCCTATCGACTCCTTCCTACTTCATGACACCCTGATCACCGGCCGCGTACCCGGCGATTTCTACTACCCCGAACAAAAGGTCTACTACTTCCGCACCCCGAACAGGATCCTCAACCAGAGCGGAACGCCGCAGATCAATTCGGGACCCACCTTCCTGCACCAGGCCGGCCTGTACAAGATCAAACTGAAGGTGAAGGGGCAGGACATCACCTCCACCACCAACATCGCCAACGACATCACGATCGCGGCGAACGACCAGGATACGATCAACAACGCCTCGGCGATCAACTTCATGAACGCCACCGGCTCCGGCTACGGCATCTACGAGTTCAACTGGACCTCCTCCGTCTCGGGCAATCCGTGGACGAACCGGCGCTTCGTGGTGACCCTGGAGTTCAAATACGATGAGGTGCGCGACGGCGCGAGCCAGCGCATCGTGAAGTCGCGCAATCTGGGCACGGTGGTGGCCACCGCCGGCGCACAGCCTTTGGCCGTGACCCTGCCCGGGGAGACCTTCTTCAGCTGGCTGCGCAACAGCATCCCCAACGACCCTTCCGTGGACCAGCGCATCTTCCGCGGCATCGACATCAAGGTGGACGTGGCCAACGCCGAATTCCACACCTACCTCACCCTCACCGAGCCCATCTCCAGCATCGTGGAAGACCGTCCGTCCTATTCCAACGTGGAAGGCGCTTACGGCCTCTGGGCCAGCCGGTACTACAAGAACGTGATCAACAAGCGTCTCAACGCCGCTTCGTTGAACGAGTTGATCAACGGCCCCTACACCGCCACCCTGGGTTTCTGCTCGGGCTTCAATGTCGGTCCGCCCTACGGCTGCGACTGACGATCTGTCCTTTTGTCAGTACAATGCGTCCGGTGCGACAGCAACGACCGGACAAAGCTGCCTTAAGCCGGGCCTGACAGGCCGCTGGCATACCCCTTGACAGGGAGGGCCGACCAGCAAACCGCAAGCAAGCAACAACATGAGCAAGATCATCGGTATCGACCTGGGTACCACCAACAGCTGCGTAGCCGTGATGGAAGGCAACGAGCCGGTGGTGATCGCCAACAGCGAAGGCAAGCGCACCACCCCCAGCGTGGTGGCCTTTGTGGAAGGTGGCGAACGCAAAGTGGGCGATCCGGCCAAGCGCCAGGCGATCACCAACCCCCGGAACACCATCTTCTCCATCAAGCGCTTCATGGGCAACTCCTATGGTGAGTGCGAGAAGGAGATCGGCCGCGTGCCCTACGAGGTGGCCAAGGGCGACAACAACACGCCCCGGGTGAAGATCGGCGACCGCATGTACACCCCGCAGGAGATCAGCGCGATGATCCTGCAGAAAATGAAGAAGACAGCCGAGGATTACCTCGGCACCACCGTGAGCGAGGCGGTGATCACCGTGCCCGCCTATTTCAACGATGCCCAGCGCCAGGCCACCAAGGAGGCCGGTGAGATCGCCGGCCTGAAGGTGCGCCGCATCATCAACGAACCCACCGCGGCCGCCCTGGCCTATGGCCTCGACAAGAAGGGCCAGGACCAGAAGATCGTGGTGTTCGACTGCGGTGGTGGCACGCACGACGTGAGCGTGCTGGAACTGGGTGATGGCGTGTTCGAAGTGAAGAGCACCGAAGGGGATACCCACCTGGGCGGCGACGACTTCGACCAGGTGATCATCGATTGGCTGGCCGAGGAGTTCAAAGGCCAGTTCAACATCGACCTGCGCAAGGACCCCATGGCCCTGCAGCGTTTGAAGGACGCCGCCGAGAAGGCCAAGATCGAACTGAGCTCCACCACGAG
>CAUJFM010000235.1 GCA_963169595.1 Bacteroidota bacterium
CGGGGTTTGGCCGAGGAGCGATACGCCGCAGATCAGATGTCCCGCCTCGTGCGCCGCGATGTTGCGATGCACCTTCTCCGTGCGGCCCGGTGCTTGGCGGGGCCGCGGCCAGATGAGCGTGATACGCTCGCTGCCGTCCGCGTTGCCGCAAAGGGCCAGTGCCTTGCGCCCCCATGTATCCAGCACTATGTCACAAGGTGCATCCAAAGTCGTGCGCGATAGCGCCTCGGCGATGAGTGCGGGCAGCACCTGATGCACGGCCTCGATCACCGGGCGTGCCCCCAGCACGGCAATGGATGCCTCGCGCTGGATGCGGTCCAACAGACCACTGCGCAGGGTTATGTCGATGCCCAACGCGGTCGAAACGCTGGACGTGATCCGTTCGGCCTCCGCGCCTACCAAACGCTCCACCGTACTGGCACCAATGGGCGGGAAGATCACATGGTCCGAACCCAAGCGACCCACCTGCTCGATGCGGAAGAGCTCCAGCAGCGCTTGTTGTACTCCTGTAAGGTTCATCTGCTTGTGCCGCGCCAGCAACACATCGGGGTCCAGCTCGGCCACCGGGTCGGTGCCAACGGTGTACAGGCCGTCCAGATTGCCCAGCACGATCACCAACGCGCGGCGACCATCAATGATGCGTGGCGAGCCGATCTCATCGATCTTACGTTGTAACATGGTCAGTATGGCCTTGCCGTCCATGCGTTCCAAGCGGCGCTTGAAGCCGAGGATCGATTCGCGACCGGACTCCCGCAACCATGACCATATGTGGTGCGGCAGGGCCCAACGCTCCTCCCGGCTGGTCCGGCCAAGATGTTCGTCCATTTGCTCCAGAAATACCTCCTCGCCGGTGATTACGCGCCCATTGCGGATCTCACACCCACGTACGATGGCTTCGCTCAGGTCGCGGTGCAGGTCCTGCAGGTCCTCCAGCTTGTTGCGGCATGGAATCACCACCGCGCGGCCCGAATCCATGAACTCCCACAACCTGCGCAGTTCGGTGGATTCGTGGACATCTTCGTCGCCCTTGACCGTACGCGCCCGTTGGAACTCGTCGATCACCATCACCGTCTCCCGGCCATCGTGGTGGTCCATGATCAGATCCAGATGCCGGTCCAGCCAGCTATACGAATGGCTCTCCCCCGCATCCAGCCAGAAGGTGCGATCGCCCAAGCCCAGCGCATTCACCAGCGCACGCACCAAGCTGCTCTTGCCCGTGCCGGTCATGCCCCACAGGCCGATCACGCGGGGGCGTTGCTGTGTGCTGTTCAACAGGTACCACGGGGTCACGGCCTGCATCAGGCGGTCCACCTCGGTGTCTATGCCGAAGTGGGTGTCGCGGATGGTCTCGCGGGCCTGTTTGAGTTCTTGTATCCGAAGGTCGATGTCTATCTCGGTGTTCATGTTATGGAGTATTGGGTTGTGTTCGGATGTTCTTGGAATGCCTGTCCTGCCGTGAACCGGCCATGCTGTTCATGGAGCCTTGCGCCTACATCGGCCACCGCTCCGCGAAGCGGGCCACGATGCCGCGCAGTTCGGCGGGCAGCTTGTTCAGCGCCTGCTCCACGAAGGCGTCGGGCACCGCCTTGAAGAACGCCTGCGCCACGCCGCCGGTGATGCACGCCACGGTATCGGCATCGCCGCCGAGGCTGATGGCGTTGCGGATGGCGGCCTCGAAGTCGGGCGCATCGAGGAAGGCGATGAGCGCTTCGGGCACCGTGCCCTGACAGCTCTCGTTGAAGTGGTACACCGCGCGCACCTGCTCCACCGTGCGGCTCAGGTCGTACCCGAAACGGGCGGTGATGGCGCTGCGCAGCTCGTCCTTGCTGGCGCCTTTGCGGGCAAGGAACACCGCCAAGGCCGTGGCCTGCGCGCCCTTGATGCCTTCGGGATGATCGTGCGTCACCGCCGCGCTGCGGGCTGCTTCGCGCAGTACGTCCGCCTCGGTGTCCAGCGCGAAACCGATGGGCGATACGCGCATGGCGCTGCCGTTGCCCCAGCTATTGTACGGCATGGGATCCTCGGACCGGAGCCATTCGGCGAAACGCACACCATAGCCGCCGCACGGGAAGGGGTAGCGCTGTCCGAAGGTGAGGTACATCGCACCATGGTCGCTGCCGGTGAGCAGCGCCTCGGCCGTGGCCAGTGTCAGGATGCTGTCGTCCGTGTACTCGGCATCGGGCGGGAACAGGTCCACGTTGGGGTCTTTGTTGCCGGTGAATTCGTGGATACTGCCGGCGATGTCGCCGATGATGGAGCCGATGATGGGGATATGGGTATTGAGGTTCATGTGATCGGTTGTTGTGTGAATGATGGATGTCACGCGGAGGGCGCGGGGGGAATGCGGCCTCACCCCCGGCCCCTCTCCCAAGGAGAGGGGGGGACTCCGCGTCCCCCGCGCCTCTGCGTGAGGTCTATTTGACCGATGGCTCCGTGATGCCCGGCGCGGGCTGCGCCCATTCCGGCACGGCGGCCCACGTGATGCAGTTGAACACGCCGCCATCGCGCGCGATGGGCATGGCGTCCAACGCGATGGTGTGGTGGTCGGGGAACAGTTCCTGCATGCGGCGCAGGGCGGCCTCGTCCTCGGGCTGGCCGAACTGCGGCACCACGATGCGGCCTTGGTGGCGCAGGTAGTTGATGTAGCAGCCCACGGCC
>CAUJFM010000236.1 GCA_963169595.1 Bacteroidota bacterium
TGCTTCATCCACCCGAAGAGCGCCCACGGCGTCCTCGTGGAGCTCACCCAGGAGATCGCCTGAGCACCATGGCCACCCGCAAGGACACCGCCGCCTTCATCCTCGCCCAGCTGGGCCATGCCGACCGCTTCACCGTGAAGGCCATGTTCGGGGAGTTCGCCCTGTATGCGGACGGCAAGCCGGTGGCCTTCATCTGCGACGACCAGCTCTTTGTGAAGATGATGCCTGAGAGCGCCGCCCTGGACGTGCATTGCGAACGCGCCCCCGCCTACCCCGGCAGCAAGGACTACTACCTCGTGCCGGAAGCGCTGATCGCCGGAGACCGTAGCCTGCCTGGCATCCTGTTGCGGATGGGAGAGGCGCTGCCGCTGCCCAAGGCCAGGAAGAAGGCCGGGCGTTAGCAAGGTCGGCTCACAGCCCCAACCGGGCCGCCATCGCGATCACATCCTCCTTTTCCAGTTCGAGGTGCTCAGCGTGCAGGCCTGCTTCGCGGGCACCGATCACATGCTGGATGCTGTCGTCGATGAAGAGCGTGCGCGCAGGGTCGGCACTATGCTGCTGAAGCACATGATGGAAGGCGGCCGCATGCGGCTTCCGCAGGCCCATGGCACAACTGTAGTAGGCTCCATGGAACAGCGCCTTGAAGTCGGTGATCCCCAGGTCGCGGGCGATGATGGCCTCGAAGGCGGGCACGTGGATGGCGTTGGTGTTGCTCAGGAGCAGCAACCGGTAGCGCTGCCGCAGGGCGCGCACCAGTTCGATGCGTGCCGGCGGGACCGTGCCCAGCATGGCGTTCCAACTGGCATCGATGTCCGCATCGCTGAGCCCGGCGCCCAGCAGTTCGCGCACCGCGTCGCGGAAGCCCTCGGGTGAAAGCTCACCCGTCTCGAAGCGGTCGAACAGGTCGGTCTGGCGCGCCTTGGTGTACAGCCCGTCGAAATCGGGAAAGCCCAGTGCGTGAAAGGCGCTGGCGCTCGCGGTGTAGTCCACATCGATGAGCACCCCGCCCAGATCAAGGATGAGCGTATCGATGGTGTGCGTCATGGTGTGCGATGGAAGGGATCCGGATCAGCGGCAGACCGACAGGTGGTAGCAGGCCTGCTGGGCCTCGCGGGTCGCGAACAGGAACTTGTCGTGCTTGCGGTGCTCGGCGATCACCTCTGCCAGCGTTTCGGCCAGGAACACCTGCTGACAACCGGCGAGCTTCAGTTCCTGGCCCGCCTGGTCCACGAACTTCATGTAGGAGAGGTCCATGGAGGTGCCGTGGGTATGGGGTGCGTTCAGGTCGCGGGTGGCGTTCACGTTGGAGCGACCAAGGTCGCGCTGGTCCTTGCGGGTGCGGAACAGGCTGGTGACCTTGATGCGGGTGTCCTTGAGGTCGGTATCGGCGATGCGTGCGCGGAAATCGCGGGCGATGCTGTGCAGGACATCGCGTGCCTCCGGCGTGAGGTAGGGCCGGCCGTGGGCCATGGGCGCGATCCAGAGCGCGTTGGTGCTCTGCACCGGCACCAAGCCTGACCGTCCTTGCGACACCAGCCCGGCCAGCGCCTTTTCGTCGGCCACGGGTCTTACGCCGGCCCGCAACGACAGCTCCTTGTACTGCGGCAGGCGGTCGCGCAGCTTCTTGCTGAAGTGCTTGTAGGGATAGACCTGGCAGTCCAGCACGCGCCGGGCCTCCGGTTCCTCGGGCACCACGGCGGCCGGTGATGGCGGGGCGGGTTCATCCTGGCACCCGCGCACCAGGGCCACGATACCGAACACCAGCAGCCCCACTGCCGTGAACACCCGGCCCCAGCGCACGCGGCGCTTCCGGCGCTTGGGCGGTGGTGGTGGCGACGCGATGGGCGGGGCCTCCGGCGGCCGGCGCAGGCCGTTGGTCCTGCGCGCTGGTGGTTCGGCGGTGAGCATGCGGTTCCCGGCAGCGTGGTGTGGCGGGCAAGGTAGAAGGCGGATACTTTTGCGGCCGATCATCGCCGCACGACTTTTCCAGCATGTGACGGTGGATCACGGGCCTATAGCTCAGCGGTCAGAGCAGGGGACTCATAATCCCTTGGTCGCAGGTTCAAATCCTGCTGGGCCCACCTTCGTCCGCCGAAGCTTCTGCGAAGGCGGAGCTTTTCGGCGGACTTCGGTGGGCGCCGCCCACCATCATGGTGACCCTGGCAACGGGAAAAGGCCCCGAGCTGCCGAAGCTCACCGAAGGTGTGCGAAGGCGGGCTGATCTTTTAAAGGGGAAGGTTCCCTAATAGGGCCGCACGGCGTTCACCCGCATGAACACGTCGTCGATGAGCACCTGGGCGTTGCGGTCCTTGTTCCAGAAGTAGAAGTTGAGCCGGTCGCCGGGCTCCAGCGGGGGCACCGGGATCCGGTATTCCAGTTGCTCCCATCGGCCGGGTACCGGCGGCATGGGGTTCATCTGGAAGGGTTCGTAGTACCCGGTGCTGCCGTCGGCATGCTTCACCTCGGTGATGCCCAGGAGCGGATGGGAGTCGCCGGCCACCGCCTCGTAGCGTTGCAGGCCCACCTCCAGGAAGAGCGCGCGACCGGTGGGCAGGCTTCCTGGCGGTGCCACGAAGGTGATGCCGTACTCGGTGCTGTCGTTGAACACGCACACCTTCCGGCCGCTGAACGCTTCCGCGCGTTCCTCGATGCGACCGCCCTGCCACCAGGTGCAGGTGCTTTCCAGATCGCAGCTCTCCTCGATCACCGGCTCCATGCCGTTCGGGTGGAAGGGTGGGGCCTGGTAGTTGCCGCCCAGCAGGTGGCGATAGCGCTCGTCGAAGCGCAGGAAGGTGAAGGCGTACTTCCGGCGGTCCATGCTCTCGTGGTGCAGGATGTGCACGTAGTACTGCCACATCTGGATGCCCAATAGGATGATGCAGGCTGCGATGAAGACCCGGCAAAGGGTCCACCAGCGGGTGGGCAGATCGTTCAGGAGCAAGGCGAAGGGAATGGCCAGCACCGGGTAGTGGTCCACGAAGACCCGGCTGCCGAAGCCGCTGCCGTAGTACCAGATCCACCAGCTGCTGATCACATAGGTGTTGGCCATCCAGTACATAAGGATGCCCAGCCCGCGGACACGGTCCTTGAGTAGCAGCCAAAGCGTGCCGATGAGGGCCAGCAGCAGCACGGGTGCCCAGAGGAACAACCCGCGCCGGAACCCGAAGAGCACCTTGAAGACCTCCGGCCGGTCCCAATGGAAGCCTTCGCCCTGGTAGCCATAGGCGAACCACTGGCCCGTTTGCAGGTACCACAGCAAGGGCTGGATCCCGACCACGAGACCTCCGGCCAGGGCCGAAGCCACCAACACACCGGGCCGCGCCAGGAGCTGTCGCATCAGAGACCAGGTGTCGCGTCCGGCGATCACAGGCAGCGCCAGCACCACCAGGCCGTTCACCGGTCGGATCAGCACGACGAGCCCGAGAAGCGCGGCGGCCACCACCCACCACCACGCTGATGCGCCGCGATGGAGGCGATGCACCACCAGCAGGAACGCGCTGACCATGCAGAACGAATGGATGTGCGACCAGCCGGGCTGCAGGGCGGCATACTGCATCAATTGCGTGCCCAGCCCGAAGGCCAGCAGGGTCCAGGCCACCACGGCGTCGCGGATGCCCAGTCCACGCAGCAGGGCGCGCAAGGCCAGCAGGCCCAGCAGCAGGTACACCCAGCCCCCGATGCTGAGGGCGCGCATCTCCTGGATGCTCAGTCCGTCCTTTGGGGCCTCGGGGTCATTGAGGGCCAGGGCGTGACCGATGCCGAACCAGGGG
>CAUJFM010000237.1 GCA_963169595.1 Bacteroidota bacterium
TCGGGGTCCTTGTTGATCACGCAGATCACCTTGCTCTGGTTCACCCCGGCCAGGTGCTGGATGGCGCCGCTGATGCCGATGGCGATGTACAGGTTGGGGCGGATGGCCACACCGGTCTGCCCCACGTGCTCGTGATGCGGACGCCAGTGCATGTCGGCCACGGGGCGGCTGCAGGCGGTGGCGGCGCCCAGTTCGCGGGCCAGTTCCTCCACAGGTCCCCAGTGCTCGGGGCCCTTCATGCCACGGCCGGCGCTCACCACCAGTTCGGCCTCGGGCAGGGGGATGCCCGACCCGGCCTTGCGCAGCTCCTTCACGGTGACGCGCGCGGTGCCGAGGTCGCCCGTGTAATCTTCCACGGTCGCGGTGCCTTCGCCCTTGGCGATGGCGATGGAGTTGGCCATCAGGCTCACCACTTTCACCGGGCTGGTCACCTCCATCCAGGCCTGGGCCTTGCCACTGAACACGTTCCGCTTGAAACGGCCCTCCTCAGGAAGGGCGATCGCGCCGGCCACATGACCGGCCTTCAGGCGGGCGGCCAGGCGGGGGGCCACGGCCTTGCCGGTGGCATCATGCACGCACACAATGGTGGTGGCACCCACCTTGGCGGCCACATCGGCCACCAGTGCGGTGAGCTGCTGGCTGTCCACCGTGGTGATGGACCGCGCCACGATCACGTTGGATGCACCCTGGGCGCCAAGGTTGGCCAGTTCCGTGCTGCCACCGAAGGTGACGGCCGTAACGGGGCCACCGGCCAGCTTGCTGGCGTAGGTCACGGCCTCCTGGGCGGCCTTGGGCAGCTTCTCGCCGCGGGTGTCGATGAAGACGATGGTGCTCATGGGTATCTATGCTGTGGGGGCGGATCATGATGCGCCCTTACGGTTCGGTTGGATCAGATCACTTTCGCTTCGGTGTGCAGCAGTTCGATGAGCTTGCCGGCCTCTTCGGCGGGGATCATCTTCACGGCGCCCTTCGCGGGAGGCAGCTCGAACTTCACAGTGCCGCCCACGTTGCTGGTGGCACCAGCGGGCACCACCTGCAGGGGCTTGGTGCGGGCGGCCATGATGCCGCGCATGTTGGGGATGCGCTGTTCGGCCAGGCCTTTGGCGGCGCTCAGCACCACCGGCAGCTTCACCTCCAGCACCTCCACGCCACCGGGCACATCGCGCTCCATGGTGGCGGTGCCATTGGCCACGTCCAGCTTGCTCACCAGGGGCACATAGGGCAGGTCCATCAGTTCGGCCACCATGGCACCCACCTGACCGCCGTTGTGGTCGATGGTCTCCTTGCCGGCCAGCACCAGGTCGAAGCCCTTGTCCTTGGCGTAGGCGGCGATGAGCTCGGCCACCTGCAAGGCGTCCGTGGGCTGGGCGTCCACACGCACGGCCTCGTCGGCACCGATGGCCAGACCCTTGCGGATGGTGGCTTCGGTATCGGCACCGCCCACCGTGATGGTGGTGACGCTTCCTGCTCCGGCGGCCTCCTTCAGTTCCAAGGCCCGCACCAGGGCATACCACTCATCGTAGGGGTTCACGATGAAGGTGACGCCATTGGCATCGTACTGCGTGTTGTTGTTGGTGAAGGCGATGCGGGCCGTGGTGTCGGGCACCTGGCTGAGGAGAACGAGGATCTTCATCGGTTCGGGAACAACTGGGTTCAAGGTTCCGTTCGCCAAGCCACTGCGGTGGTGGCTGTGAAAGGGGCCGCAAACTTACGGACGGGGAGGGGACCGCACACCCCGAACGCGGACCGTGGGCTTCCCGGATCGGCCGTAACCTCCTTTGGACCGATGAGAAAGCGTTCCGGCAGGCGCCGGAATCTGTTCCGAACGGGGATGGCGCCCTTCCTTTGCGACGAAGAACAGCGGAACATGTGGTACTTCCTCCGTGAACGGTCGGCCCGTGTGTGGCGCTATGTCCGCCTCATTATCAAGGCCTATGGCGAGGACGATACGCTGGACCTGGGCGCGGCGCTGGCGTTCTACACCATCTTCTCCATCATGCCGATGCTGGTGGTGGTGATCGCGGTGGCCGGCTTCATGGCCGGGCCTGCTGCGGCCGAGGGGCGCCTCTTCGAGCAGCTCACCGGCTTCGTGGGGGCGGATACGGCCCGTGCGCTCCAGGGGCTGCTGGGCAATGCCTACGAGAGCGGCAAGGGCATCGTGGCCACCGTGATGGGCCTGGTCACGCTCGTCCTGGGCGCCACTGGCGTGTTCACGGCCCTGAAGGTCTCCTTGAACCGCATCTGGGATATCCAGCCCAAGCCGCGAAACACCGTGCTGGGTCTGCTTTTGTCGCGCCTGCTGTCCTTTTCCTTCGTGCTGGGCATGGGCTTCCTCATGGTGGTGAGCTTCCTGCTCAGCGCCCTGGTCACCGGCTTCGCGGGGAAGATCGCTGAGCTGCTGCCGGGCGCGGCGGGGGTGCTGGTGGTGGCGGGCTCCAACGGCATTTCACTGCTGATGACCGTGGCCGTGTTCGCCGCGCTCTTCAAGTACCTGCCCGATGCGCGGATCGCCTGGCGCGATGTGCTGCCCGGGGCCATCCTCACCACCCTGCTCTTCATCGTGGGCAAATACGCCCTCACGTTCTACTTCCAGCTTTCCAATCCGGCCTCGGCCTTCGGTGCGGCGGCCAGCCTGATGTCCCTGCTGCTGTGGGTGTACTACAGCTCGCAGATCTTCTTCCTCGGCGCGGAGTTCATCCATGTATGGGCGCAGGAACATGGGCGCGACATCCTGCCCGGCACGGATGCGGTGAAGGTGGTGAGGACGGAGCTGGAGGACGGGCCGGCCGCCCGCTGAGAGGGACCGCACCGTCGCCATGCGCGGGCAACAGGGGGCGTCCTACCTTTGGCCCTCATTCTGAAAAGACCCATGCGTACTGTCCAGTTCCGTGAGGCCCTATGCGAGGCCATGAGCGAAGAGATGCGTCGTGACCCGAGCGTGTTCCTCATGGGGGAGGAGGTGGCCGAGTACGATGGTGCCTACAAGGTGAGCAAGGGCATGCTGGCCGAGTTCGGCGAGAAACGGGTGATCGACACCCCCATCGCCGAGCTGGGCTTCAGCGCCATCGGTGTCGGTGCCGCCATGAACGGCCTGCGCCCCATCGTGGAGTTCATGACCTGGAACTTCGCCATCCTGGCCGCCGACCAGATCATCAACCACGCGGCCAAGATGCTGCAGATGAGCGGGGGGCAGTTCCACGTGCCCATCGTGTTCCGCGGGGGCAACGGCAGCGCCGGCCAGCTCGCCGCCACACACAGCCAGAGCTACGAGGCCTTCTACGCCAACATCCCCGGCCTCAAGGTCGTTACCCCCAGCAACCCCGCCGATGCCAAGGGCCTGCTGAAGGCCGCCATCCGCGACAACGATCCGGTGCTCTTCATGGAGAGCGAGCGCATGTACGGCGACAAGGGCGAGATCCCCGA
>CAUJFM010000238.1 GCA_963169595.1 Bacteroidota bacterium
GTGGTGCCCACGGCGGTGCGGGTGCAACAATTGCCTTGAGAGCAATGAAGAACCTCCCTGCCATCATCATGAGGTCCGCGATCCTGTTATCGGGCCTTGCACCGCGATCATCCTTGGGGCAGGACATGCTCCCCGAACTGAACATGTGGCGGCCCAACAACCACGTGTACTGCATCGATGTGGACAGCGCCAACAACGTAGCGTATATCGGTGGTCTGTTCACTAGCCTCACTGACCCCGACCCACCCTTCAACACGGTCGCACGGAACCGGGTGGCCGCCATTGATCTCACCACCGGTGAACCCTTGCCGTGGAACCCGAACCCGGACAATACAGTGTTCCGCATCGCCCATACCACTGCGGCCGTCTACATCGCAGGAGAATTCTATAACGCGGGAGGTCAACCTCGAACCGGCCTGGCCGCCGTGAATAAGACCTCGGGCTCCGCGCTGCCTTGGGATCCCGGGCTTGGTGTGGGCCCGGTCAGGGCCATGACCATCGCGGCGGGCAAACTGTTCGTGGGCGGGCACTTCACCCAAGTGGCCGGCACTTACCGACCCCACGCTGCCGCGTTTGACCTGAGCACTGGGAACCTCACAGGCTGGAACCCAGAACCCTCGGACATCGTCCTGGCCTTTCAAGCGATGGGCAACACCATGTACATGGGCGGCTATTTCACCACGTTGGCCGGAGGGCTGCCCAGCCCCTTCCTGGCCGGTGTGGACATGGAGTACGGTACCACGCCGAGCTACGTGGCGGCGCCGAACGCGGTCGTTCGTGCATTGGCCACGACCAATGGACGACTGTACCTGGGAGGTGATTTCACCGAGGTGGACGGTGAGCCACGCTCCAATGCCGCCGCACTCCTCGGAGGTTCGCTCACCGGTTGGCTTCCCCAGCCGAACGCTACAGTGAACGCCCTGGTCGGTATCGGCGGACAGGTCGTTATTGGAGGGAACTTCATCACGGTTGGAGGACAAGCGTACATCTCACGCCTGGTGGTGGTGGATGGGGTCACCGGCACGGCCACCGCGTGGAACCCCGGGGTGAACGGAGGGATAACGACCGTGGCGGCAAGAGGTGGGCGTATCCTCGCGGGAGGGGTCTTCAGCACCGCCATGCAGTTCGATCAGGGCAATTTCGTCAGCTTCACACCCGCGCCGCAGCTCGTGCGTGTGCAGCCCAAGGTCTTCCTACAGGGTTGCTACATGAGCACGCAACTGAACATGCACGACTCACTCCGACGCGCATCGTTGGTGCCTGCGACCGAGCCGTACACCGCATTGGGCTATTCCTATACCCCGGGCGGTGCGGCCGGCTCCATCCCCTCCACGGTCATGGCGAACGCATCCAACACGGCGGTGGTCGACTGGGTGGTGGTGGAACTGCGGGATGCTGTGAACCCGGCGCTCATCGTGGCGAGCAAGCGAGGTGTGCTGCTGCGCGATGGCTCCGTGATGGATGTGAACCGACTTTCACCGCTGTGGATCGCCGTTGCACCAGGAAACTACCGTGTGGCCGTGCGCCACCGCAACCACTTGGGCGCGATGACCGCTTCGCCCGTGGCCTTGTCATCGACCAATACGATCATCGACTTCACCGCATCGGGCTTCACGGCCTACGGTACCAACGCGCTCAATACCATTGGTGCGAGGAAGGTCCTCTGGCCCGGCGATGCCAACTTCGACGGTCAGGTGATGTACTCCGGTTCGAGCAATGACCGTGATGTGGTGCTGCAGGCCATCGGTGGCGTTAACCCCACCAGCACCGTGACCGGCTACCTTGGGTCGGACATCAACCTGAACGGCGTGGTGAGCTACACCGGCGCCAACAACGATCGCGACATCATCCTGCAGACCATCGGGGGTGTGGTGCCCACAGCGACCAGAGTGCAGCAATTGCCCTGAACCGGCCTACCACGTGGTGCCCGGAAGGGGCACCGGGTCGTGCTCGCCCGCGATCATCGGGAAGGCGCGGTCCCGCCAGCGCTGCTTGGCCGCCTCCAGTCGTTCGGGGCTGGTGGCCACGAAGTTCCAGTAGATGAAGCGCTCCTCGGGGAAGGGCTCGCCACCGAAGAGGTATACGGTGCTGCCTGGTGACAGGTGGAAGCCGCACTGACCGCTGTCCTTCGCTACCAGCAGTTGCCGCGGCCCGTGCTCCACGCCATCATCGATCACCGCGCCTTCCAGGATGTAGAGGCCGCTCTCCCCGAAGAGGTGCTCGCCGATGCGGAGGGTGGCGCCTGCGGTGGTGCTCACTTCGAGCAGGTAGAGCCGGCTGTGCACGGGCACGGCCGAGCGGTGCCCCATCACCTCACCGGCGATCAGGCGGAAGCGCGCGCCGTCCTCTTCCCAGCTCGGCAGGTCCTTCGCTTCGATGTGGTGGAAGGAGGGGGCGATGTCCTCCAAGGCCTTGGGCAGCGCCACCCAGATCTGCAGCCCATGCATGCGTTTGTCCGCGTGGCGCAGTCGTTCCGGGGTGCGTTCGCTGTGCACGATGCCGCTGCCGGCCACCATCCAATTCACCGCACCGGGCGTGATCTCCACCGCGGTTCCCAAGCTGTCGCGGTGCATCACGGCGCCCTCGAAGAGGTAGGTGAGGGTGCTGAGCCCGATGTGCGGGTGTGGCCCCACATCGAAGTTCTCGTGGTCGCTCATGGCCACCGGCCCCATGTGGTCGATGAAGATGAAGGGCCCCACCATGCGCTTGCTCTGGAAGGGGAGAAGGCGGCCCACGAGGAAGTTGCCGATATCGCGGGGACGTTCAGGGATGATGAGGCCGATGTTGGACATGGGATGATCGTGTGCCCGAAGATCGGCGATCAGGCGCGGGATCCAGCACATTGTGGTAGGATGAACGCGCTAGCCAACAACTGTTAACGGTCCTGCCTGCGATCGAACCCTGGCACGTTCCTCGTGTCACACCTACATAAACCTGGAAGCCATGAAGAAAGTGATGATCATTGCGGCCCTGTTGCTGGCCGGTACCACGTTCGCACAAGGCCCCGAGGGCCGCGACCCCAAGGAGATGGCCGCCAAGCGCGCCGAGCGCATGGCCACGGAGCTGGGGCTGAACGCCGACCAGCGCACCAAGCTGGAGGCCATCTTCCTGCACGAGTCGGAGCAGATGAAGGCCATCCGCGAGAAGCACGAGGCCGAGATGCGTTCGGTGCTCACGCCCGAGCAGTACGCCGCGTGGGAGAAGAAGCGTGAGGAGCGCAAGGCGAAGATGGTGGAGCGCCGCAAGGAGCACGGACCGAAGCGCTGAGCGCATGGCCGTGATGCAGCCTTCATCCTGACTTTGCATGCAGGTCACATGGGGGATGGTGCTTTGCGGCACCATTCACCCTTGTCATGAACGGACTGCTACGCCGTGTCCATCCCGACCTCTTCGTTGTGCTGGGCTGCATCGCGTTGATGCTCATCGCCGTGCTCGGGTCCACGATGACCGATTAGGTGGACAGCGCTGTGCCGCGCCCGCCGGATCTCGTCCCAGTACCGGTGGTGCATGCGCCGCGCCAGGCCCAGCAGGTCCTCGTGGCCGATGCGCTCGGTATGTAGCTGGATGGGCCGCCTTTCCTCGAACACCCGTCCCTGTTCATCCACGGTGTACACCCCGGCATAGCGCGGAATGACGATGCGCGGCTCGGTGCGGTACACCTGGCAGGGCATGGCAAAGCAGAAGTAGTTGGGCCGCCGGATGCGCTCGGCCCCGGCCTTGCGTCGGGCCGCTTCGTAGGCCTCGCCCGTGGTGAGGCCCTTGCCGGTGGACTTTTCCGGAAAGCTGCCGTTCATCAGCAAGCCCTGGCTGTGCTTCGGTTTCAGCAGGTCGTGCTTCAGGTCCTGCCGACTGATCTTAATCTCCACTTCGCACACGTGTCCCTCGGGCGTCACGGTGAGCAGGTCGCTCTCCCACGCATAGAGCAACGCGTTCGGCGTGATCCACTCGTGGCGCAGTCCTGCGGCATGGAGGCGCATGTGCCAGGCGATATCGGCTGCGGTCATGGTGTGCGACGGGGATCTCGTCGATCGCTCCTGCACAAGGTAATGGCGGTGATACCTTGGTGGCAGATGCTGAATGCAGCCGCAGACGACATGGATGAACACCAACTGAAGAGGAAGCCGCAGATGACGCAGATGACAAGGATGAAGATCAACTGAAGATGAAGCCGCAGATGACGCAGATTGCGCAGATGAAATGCGCCGCCTTTCGGCGGCATGGAGGGGATCCCTTCCATAGTCCCCATCTGCGAACATCTGCGTCATCTGCGGCCGCATTTTCGCCGGCATTCGACCGTCCCGTTCACCTGCGTCCCCATTGATCTGTGTTCATCTGTGTCCATCTGTGGTTACAATTACGACCGGCCTCCATCCCCTGATGCCCTCAACGCCCTCCAACTACGAGCGCCTGCTGGCCCTGGCCGATGACGTCTTCGCCGTGCGCAGCGATCCCG
>CAUJFM010000239.1 GCA_963169595.1 Bacteroidota bacterium
TCCTCGAAGCGACCGCTGAAATGCGAGGTCACGGTGCTGCTGCATTCATCCTTCACCCCGCGCAGTTTCACGCACATGTGCTCAGCGTCGATCAGCACGGCCACGTCCTCGGTTCGCAGCACGCGCTTCAGTTCGGCGGCGATCTGCTCGGTGAGACGCTCCTGCACCTGGGGCCGCGCGGCGTAGTGCTTCACGATGCGGTCCAGCTTGCTGAGGCCGATCACCTGGCCGCTGCTGAAGTAGGCCACGGTGGCCTTGCCGATGATGGGCACGAAGTGGTGCTCGCAGAAGCTGTGCACGGTGATGTCGCGTTCCACCAGCATCCCTTTGTAGCCGAACTTGTTGGCGAACAAGGTGGGCTCGGGGCGTGTGGCGGGGTCCAGCCCGCTGAACACCTCGTTCACGAACATCTTGGCCACGCGCTTGGGCGTGCCCTGCAGGCTGTCGTCTCCGAGGTCGAGGCCCAGCGTCTCCATGATGCCGCGGAAGTGCTGTTCGATGCGGTGGATCTTCTCCTCGGGCGAAAGCGCGAAGGCATCGTCGCGCATCGGCGTGTCGATGGAGGCGGGGTGGTCCTCGTGCAGAAGCTCAGTGGGGGCGGCCAGCGCGATCACCGCGCCGTTGCGTTTCATCAGCATGGGTCTGTTCAGTTGGTGGTGGGTGCGCTTTCGCGCAGGGCGTCGCGCACCTGCTCCCAGCAGATGCGCAACCAGGCGGTGTAGCGCTCGGGATGCCGGGTCAGTTCGGCGTCCAGGTCATCCAGGTGGATGTAGGTCCAATCATCGACCTCCTCGGGGTTCGGACGCACATCCCCGTTCCACCGGCCGAAGAGGACATGGTCCAGTTCGTGCTCGATGAGGCCGCTGTCGAGGTCGGCCCGGTACTGGAAGCTGAAGCGGTGCTCCACGGGCGTGTCGATGCCCATCTCCTCCATCAGCCTGCGACGCGCGGCATCGGCCACGGCCTCGTCCGGCCGGGGATGGCTGCAGCAGGTGTTGGTCCACAGGCCGGGGCTGTGGTATTTGCCTGCAGCGCGGCGCTGCAGCAACAAGCGGCCCTGGTCGTCGAACAGGAAGACGCTGAAGGCCCGGTGCAGAGCACCTTCCTGGTGTGCACGCAACTTGCCCATGGTGCCCATGGGCTCATCGCGCTCGTTCACCAGCAGCACCTGTTCCTCATCCATCGCGTGGTCCTGCATGGCTCAGAGCATGCCGAAGCTGTGGCGCAGGTAGCTGGTGGTGAGGAGTGCGATCTTCCGGCGGTTGCGCACGCGCACGCGCTCCTGCATGATGCGGCCTGCGGGCAGGGCCTTGATCTTGCGGAAAAGGTTCACGTAGTAGATGTAGGCCATGTACACGCCGAACCGGGCACCCTTCGGCAGTTGCCGGATGCCCTCCAGCGCTGCATCGAAGTCGGCTTGGATGTCCGCCTCGATGGTGCGCTTGGTGTCCTCATCCCAGCGGCTCAGGTCGATGCCGGGGAAGTAGGTGCGGCCCAGGTTCTGGTGGTCGTCCTTCAGGTCGCGCAGGAAGTTGACCTTCTGGAAGGCCGCACCCAGCTTCATGGCCGCGGGCTTCAGCTTGTGATAGAGCGCATCATCGCCTTCGCAGAACACGCGCAGGCACATCAGGCCCACCACTTCCGCGCTCCCCAGGATGTAGGTCTCGTAGCTCCGCTGGTCGTGGGCGGTGTCCGTGAGGTCCATCGCCATGCTGTCCAGGAAGGTGTCGTACAGCTCGCGCTCCACGCCGTAGGTGTTCACCACGCGCTGGAAGCTGTGCAGGATCGGGTTCAGGCTGATGCCCTCGGCGATGGCCCGGTAGGTGTCCTCGCGAAAACGGCGCAACAGGTCTGATTTGTCGTGGCCATGGAAGGTGTCCACGATCTCGTCCGCGAAGCGCACGAAACCATAGATGGCATGGATCGGCGCATGGAACCGCTTGTCCAGCGAACGGATCCCCAGCGAGAACGAAGTGCTGTAGCTGTACGTGGTATGCCTGCTTGCCTTCAGGCAGACCTTATCGTAGAGTGCGATGGTGTTCATGCCTTGATGGGGTTGCGTGCGAATTCCTTCTCGATCAGTTCGGCCACCACCTGACCGCTGATGATCGCGGGTGGCACGCCGGGGCCGGGCACGGTGAGCTGCCCGGTGTAGTACAGGCCCTGCACCTTGCGGCTCTTCATGCTGGGACGCAGAGGGCCGGTCTGCATGATGGTATTGGCCATGCCGTACGCGTTGCCGCGGAAGGCGTTGTAATCGGCCTGCAGGTCGTTGATGCTGTAGCTGCGCTTCACCACCACATGCGGGCGCGGGTCGAAGCCGAGGTGGCGGCCCAGGCGCTCCATCACCACGTGGTAGTAGCGCTCGCGGGTCTCTTCGCGGTCATCCAAGCCCGGGGCGATGGGGATCAGGATCACCATGTTCTCCTGGCCAGCGGGCGCCACCGAGGGGTCGGTCTTGCTGGCGCAGCTGGTGTAGAACAGGGGCTTGCTGGGCCAGGCCGGGTCGTCATAGATCTCCGCACTGTGCTGGTCCAGCGATTCGTCGAAGAAGAGGGTGTGGTGCTCCAGGTCGGGCAGCCGGCGGTCGAAGCCGAGGTAGAAGAGCAGTCCGCTGGGGGCCATGGTGCGCTTCTTCCAGTATTCAGGGCTGTAGCCGCGCTGGGCCTCAGGCAGCAACTGCTGGTCCACATGATGGTAGTCGGCACCGGCCACCACCAGGTCAGCGCGCAGCACACCGGAGGTGGTCTCCACGCCCACGGCCTTGCCGTTCTCCACCAGGATGCGCTTCACCGTTTCATTGCACCGGATGGTGGCGCCCTGCTTCTCCGCCACGCGCACAAAGGCATCCACCACCTTGCCCATGCCGCCCATGGGGTACCAGGTACCCAGCTCCATGTCGGCGTAGTTCATCAGGCTGTACAGCGCGGGGGTGTTCTGCGGGGCAGCGCCCAGGAAGAGCACCGGGAACTCCATCAGCAGCCGCAGCCGTTCATCGGTGAAATGGGCCTGCACGTGTTTGCGCAGGCTGCGGAAGACCTTGGTCCTCAATAATCCCCCGATCAGCCCCGGGTGCATGTACTCGCCCCAGCTCAATGAGGGCCGGTACACCAGTTCACCCATGCCCAGGTCGTACTTCAGCTTGGCCTCTGCCAGGAAGCGGTCCAGCTGGGCTCCGGCACCTTTCTCCTTGCTGTCGAAGAAGGCGCGCAGGGCGATGGGGTCTGCCGGGATGGCCCACTTCTCCCGGGGGCCGAAGACCACGCTGTAGCTCGGATCGAGCCGCACCAGCTGGTAGTGGTCGCTGGCCTTTTCCCCGAACTCGGCAAAGAAGCGGTCGAACACCTCGGGCATCCAGTAGAAGCTGGGGCCCATGTCGAAGGTGAACCCGCGGTCGCTCCAGGTGCGGGCCCGCCCGCCAGGCTCGGCGTTCTTCTCGAGCACCGTCACGCGGAAGCCCCTCCGGGCCAGCGATGCAGCGGCGGCCAACCCGGCGAACCCGGAGCCGATGATCAGGGCGTGGCGCATCAGTTCTGGATGTGCTTGTCGCTCAACATCTCCATCAGGCGCTGCCGGGCTTGGAAGATCCGGCTCTTCACCGTGCCGATGGGGATGTCCAGATGATCGGCGATCTCGTGGTATTTGTAGCCCTCGTGGTGCATGGTGAAGGGCGTTCGGAAGGCGGGGTCCAAGCGCTCCAAGCTACGCTGGATCTCGGCCATTTTCACGGTCGACTCCGCCGTGGCCGGCGTGTGTACGCGACGCACCTGGTCGCGCTCGCGGTCCACGGTGTCCATCAAGGCCTTCGTCCGCTTCGTGCGACGGTGGTCGTTGATGAAGGTGTTCTTCATGATGGTGTACAACCACGCCTTGAAGTTGGTGTTGTCCCGGTACTTGTCCCGGTACGTCAGGGCGCGCATCAGGCTCTCCTGAAGCAGGTCCAGCGCGTTGTCGCGGTCCTTGGTAAGGCTCAGCGCGAAGTAGTACAACTGCTGGCGGAGTCCGATCAGTTGCTGTTGGAACTCGAGGGTCGACATGGCTGAGTGTTTAATGTTATGACCGAAAGACTGAACAAAGGTGAGAAAAGTTGTTTCACGATGTCAAGGAAAAGTTGAACAAAATGACCGAATGAACCCCGGTTCGTGTGGATTGAACGATGTATGCGCCAGAGTATCAGTTACTTGGCTGGCGAGGGTGGGAGTGCCGGTATTTTCGCGATCGACAGTGCGATGACGATCCCGGACCATCCGACCGGCTTTTGGTCGTGTGCCGATGAACCTTTGCCTCCCCTTGGCGGTTCCTTCGTGTCGCACCCAACCAACCCCACCGATGTTCCGCCTTCCCAGCGCCCGTGTCCTGATCCTGTTCCTCTTCTGGGGTGCAGGCGTCTCCCGTTCCTATGGACAGACCGGTTCGGTGGGCGGTGTGGTGCGCGATGCCCGCACACGTGAGCCACTTCCCTTCGTGAACGTGCTGCTGGAGGGCACCACCCAGGGCGCGCTGACCAACGAGAAGGGCGTGTTCCTGCTCGAAGGGGTGAAGCCGGGCCTCTACAATGTGCTGGTCTCGTCCGTGGGCTATCTGCCGCGCACGGTGTATGAGGTCCAGGTGGGTACGGCCCGTCCGGTGGAGCTCATCATCGACCTTGAGCCATCCGCCGTGGAGCTGAAAGAAGTGGAGGTGACACGCCAGCCCTTCCAGCGCACGGTGGAAAGTCCGCTGTCCGTGCGCACCCTGGGCAGTGCGGAGATCATGCGCAATCCAGGTGGCAATCGGGACATCAGCCGCGTGGTGCGGGCGCTCCCCGGTGTGGCCAGCACGCCCAGCTTCCGCAACGACATCATCATCCGTGGTGGCGCGCCCAACGAGAACCGATTCTTCCTCGATGGCATCGAGGTGCCCACCATCAACCACTTCAGCACCCAGGGATCGAGCGGGGGGCCGGTCGGGCTCATCAACGTGAACTTCATCCGCGAGGTGGACGTGATCACCGGGGCCTTCCCGGCCGCTCGGGGGAACACGCTCAGCTCCGTCTTCGAGTTCAAGCAGCCCGAGGGCAATGCCGAGAAGCGCACCATGACCTTCATGCTGGGCAGCAGCGATGCGGGCTTCACCTTCGACGGTCCCACCGGCCCTAACGCGACCACCATCATCTCCATCCGCCGCAGCTACCTCCAGTTCCTCTTTCAGGCATTGGGACTTCCCTTCCTGCCCACCTACAACGATGCGCAGTTCAAGCATCGCATCAAGATCGGGGAGAAGTCGCGGCTCACCTTCATCGGGCTGGGTGCCTACGATAACCTCGACCTCAATCGCAGTTCAGCGGAGAACGTGACCGACCCGGTGACGCTGGAGCGGAACAAGTACATCCTGGGCAATCTGCCGGAGAACGTGCAGTGGAACTACACCGTGGGTGCCCGTTACGACCGTTTCGTGGAGAAGGGCTTCCACACGGTGGTGGCCAGCAGGAGCATGCTTTCCAACACCTCGGACAAGTACCGCTACAACGACCGCACCGACCCCTCGGGCCAGTTGCTCGATTACGAAAGCCAGGAGGCCGAGAACAAGCTGCGGTACGAGGCCACGATGAACTACGGGAACTGGCGCTTCATTGGCGGTGTCGGCTACGAGCGGGCGCGCTACACCACCGATACCTATACGCAGCGCGTCATCCAAGGGGAGGTGGTCGATGTGGATTACACGAGCGCGCTCACCTTCGACAAGTACGCGGGCTTCGCACAGCTGGGCCGCACCCTGGGCAAGTTCTCGGCCAGCTTCGGCATCCGCACCGACTTCACCAGCCTGGGCGGTGAACTGGGGAGCCCGTTGGACCAGGTGTCCCCGCGCCTGTCCATGTCCTACGCCGTGAGCGATGCGGTGAACATCAATGCCAACGTGGGGCGCTTCTACCAGTTGCCACCCTACACGGTGCTCGGGTTGCGCGTGGGCGAGGAACTGGCCAACATCGCTCAGGGCATCGGGTACATCCGGGCCGATCACGTGGTGGCCGGCGTGGAGTACTTCACCACCTTCAGCACCAAGTTCAGCGTGGAGGGCTTCCACAAGTGGTATGACCGGTATCCGCTGTTGGTGAACAAGGGCATCAGCCTGGCCAACCTGGGGGGCGACTTCGGTGTAGTGGGGAATGAACTGGCCGCCCCGCTTTCGCAGGGCCGCTCCTATGGGGTGGAGTTCCTGGCCCAGCAGCGGTTGTACAAGGGGTTCTATGGGATCTTCTCGTACACCTTCGTGAAGAGCGAGTTCACCAATGCGGATGGCCGCTATGCACCCAGCAGCTGGGACTACGGCCACATCGTGAACCTGACGGGCGGCAAGCGCTTCGCGAAGGACTGGGAAGTGGGCCTCAACTGGCGTCTACAGGGTGGTGGCCCCTACACTCCCTTTGATGTGGGCACTTCATCGCGTGTGGCGGTGTGGGATGCCCTGCAACAGGGTGTGCCCGATTTCCGGGCGATCAATACACGCCGCCTGCCCTCCTTCAACCAGCTGAACATGCGTGTGGACAAGCGCTGGTACTACAAGAGCTGGAACCTGAACCTCTACTTCGATGTGGAGAACCTGCTCGCCAGCCCGCTCACCGGCCCACCTTTCCTGGACGTGGTGCGCGATGCGAACGGCCGCCCCGTGGCGGACCCGTCCGACCCCACCCGGTACCAGACCAAGTTGGTGGAGAACGTGGGCACCACCGTGCTGCCCAGCGTGGGGGTGATGGTGGAGTTCTGATCGGCGTCCACGTGGTGTGGACATGGAAAAGCCCCGCTGCAGCGGGGCTTTTTTGTTGGTCGACTGGTCCACGACCGTTCCGGTGTGATCCGTGGCCCTTATGAGGAGGCGATCAGACCCTTCAGGCCAAACATGACCATCGAGAACAAGAAACCCCGCCGAGGCGGGGTTCTTGGAACGCCTTCGCGAAGGCTTCGGCGTTCGAAGTGGGACCTACTGGATTCGAACCAGTGACCTCATGCGTGTGAAGCATGCGCTCTGAACCAGCTGAGCTAAGATCCCGTTGGGGCTGCGAAAGTAGCAAAAGAACGAAGGTCCGAAAGACCTTGGTGGAAGCAGCCGGATTCGAACCAGCGACCCTCTGCTTGTAAGGCAGATGCTCTGAACCAGCTGAGCTATGCTTCCAGAACGGGGCGCGAAGATAGATGCTTTCAGTCAGATGGCCTCCGCCACCACGAATACACTGCCTGTGACCAGCACCAGGTCGTCCGGGCCGGCCGCGGCACGGGCGGCCTGCAGGGCGGCCTGCACCGAGGGATGGACCTCACCAACGAGGCCGTGCCGGGCGGCTTGGGCCTGCAGCTGGCCGGCATCCAGCCCCCGCGGGATGTCCGCCTTGCAGAAGTGGTAGATGGCCTCGGTGGGCAGTTCGTCCAGCACCTTGCCGAGGTCCTTGTCGTTCACCATGCCCAGCACGATGTGCAGGCGCTGGTAGTGTTCCCCGGCGAGCATGGTCCGCACCACCCGGATGCCGTCCACGTTGTGCGCCACATCGGCCATGGTGCGCGGCGCCTGTCCGATCAGCTCCCAGCGACCGCGAAGGCCGGTGTTGCCCACCACCCGGGCAAAGCCACGGGCGATGGCCTCCTCCGGCACCTTCCAGCCCCTGCGCTGAAGCACTTTCAGAGCGGCGAGGGCGGTGCGGGCATTGCGCTCCTGATGGGGGCCGGCCAGTGCGCTGGGGTAGGGCAGGGGAGCGTGTTGGTCCACGAGCTCCAGGGGAGCGCCCGCCTGCCGGGCCTTGTGCTGGAACACGTCGGCCACGGGGCCTTCCGCCTCGCCCACCACCACGGGCACGCCCGCCTTGATGATGCCGGCCTTCTCGCCCGCGATCGCCTCCAGCGTATCCCCCAGGAACTGCATGTGGTCCCAGCCGATGTTCGTGATCACGCTCACCTCCGGGGTCACCACGTTGGTGCTGTCCAGCCGGCCGCCCATGCCGGTCTCCATCACCGCGATGTCCACCTGCTGTTCACGGAACCACCAGAGTGCGAAGGCCACGCCCCACTCGAAGAAGCTGGGTGCGATGGGCTCGAAGACCTGGCGGTGCTGCTCCACGAACCGGACCACCGTGGCCTCATCCACCAGCGCGCCGTTGATGCGGAAGCGCTCCCGGAAGTCCTTCAGGTGGGGGGAGGTGTGCAGCCCCACCTTCAGCCCGGCCTCCTGCAGGGCGCTGGCGACGAAGTGGCTGGTGCTGCCCTTGCCGTTGGTGCCGGCCACATGCACACACTTCAGGCCGCGTTCGGGATGGCCCAGCGCCTCCATCAAGGCGTGGGTGTTGTGCAGGTCGGCCTTGTAGGCGGCCTGCCCGATGCGTTGGAACATGGGGAGCTGCGCGTAGAGGTACGCCAGCGTCTCCGCGTAGGTCATCGTTAGCCGGGGAAGAAGCGCAGCTTGATGTAATGCTCCTGTTCGGGCGGGCCGCTCGGCAAGGGCACGAAGCGGCAGGTCTTGGCCGCACGCAGGGCCACGTTCTGGATCGCCACATCGGGTGTGCCGGTGTTGGCCACCGATACCCGCAGCACCTTGCCTTCCCGGTCCACGATCACCTTCACCTCCACCCAGGTCGCGTTCTGTAGTTGTGGCCGTTCGCTCAGGTCCGGTCCTTTCGCCAGTCCCCGCCCGCTTCCGCGCAGCTCCCAGCCATCCCCGCGCATGGCACCAAGTCCACCAGGGCGGCCATCCTCCACACCGGGATCGCCGGGCTTGGAGTTGTCCGGTCCATCGGCCGGTTGCTGTCCGGGTTTGTTCCAGTTGTTCAGCGCTTCGGATAGCCGGTTGTCCAATTTGGGCTCCGTGGGCCTCACGGGCTTCGGCGTGGGCTTGGTGACGGGCTTCGGGTCCTTCGGCCGCACCACCTCCACGTCGCTGTTCTCATCCGTCACCACATCCTCGTTCTGTTCGGGCACCACCGGTGCGGCGCTTTGCTCGCCACCGGGGTCGGTGGTGGGCCGGTCCCCGCCACCATCATCCGTGGTGCCGAAGTCGGCCATGGCCACCTCCACGGATTCCTCCGGCAGGGGTGGGTCGAAGTGCTTCAGGCCCACGAACATGAACAGGATCAGCAGCAGCACGTGGATCACGAGGGTGGTGATCAGGCCGGTGGCCCGGTCGCGACGCTCCTCCTGCTGAAGGGCTCCGGTCATGGCTGGGCGGGTGTTGGTTGCTGGCCCGGCGCGTTGGGTGCGGCGGCCAGTACAATGCGCCACTTGCGCGTTTTGGCGATGTTGAGGACGTCCACCATCCGGCCCGTGGGCACGTCCTGGGCCACGCTCAGTACGATCGCATCACTTTCCGTGTGCTTGGCCATCTCGGCCATCAGGGCGGCCTCCACCTCCGCCATGCTGATGTTCGCGCCGTTCAGGGTGGCCTCCTCCGCGTTCAGCAGGCGCAGGGCCACTTTCGGCGGGGTCTTGCTGGTGGAGGTCTGGTTCTTCGGAAGGTCCACCGGCAGGGCGAAGGGGCTCACCATGGTGCTCACGATCACGAAGAAGATCAGCAGCAGGAAGACCAGGTCGGTCATGCTGCTCAGGCTGAAGCCCGCATCCACCTTATGTGTGCTGCGTAGGGCCATGGGTCACTTCGGGCGTGTGGCGATGATGATCTTCCAGTTGTTGCGCTTGGCGATGTCCATGACCCCCACGGTCACCCCTGCGGGCACGCGCTGGTCCACATGGATCACCAGGCTGGGGTTCTGTTCCTGGATGGTGGCCATCCGTTCCTGCAGTACACGCTCAAGCTCCAGGGGTTCGACGGGCTTGTCGTTCACGCTGAAGGCGCCGTCCGCATCGATGCGCACGCCCACCCGCGGCTTCTCCTTGGTCTTGTTGGCGCTCACGGGCAGGTCCACCGGCATGGTGGTGGGGCTGATCATGGTGCTGATGATGACGAAGAAGATCAGGAGCAGGAAGACCAGGTCGGTCATGCTGCTCAGGCTGAAGCCCGCGTCGATCTTATTGCTGCTGCGCAGTCGCACGGTGAATGATCACTTCGCCGGTGATTCCAGCACTTCCATGAACTCGATGGTCCGCGACTCCATCTTCTGCACCACCTTGTTCACCCGCGCCACGAGCAGGTTGTAGCCGATGTAGGCCGGGATGCCGATGATAAGGCCTGCCACGGTGGTGATCATGGCCTGCATCATGCCACCGCTCAGCTGGCTCAGTTCCACGCCGGCGCCGCTCACCTCCATGGTGTGGAAGGTCACCACCATGCCCACCACCGTTCCGAGGAAGCCCAGCATCGGGGCCGCGCCGGAGACCGTGGCAATGACGGGTAGACCGCTCTCCAGCCGGTAGATCTCCAGCTTGCCCTGGTTCTCGATGCTCACCTCGATGTCCTTCATGGGCTTGCCGATGCGGTTGATGCCCTTCTCGAGCATGCGCGCCACGGGGGTGTTCGTGGTCTGGCACAGGTTCCGGGCGCTGTCGATCTTGCCGTCGCGGATGTAGTCGCGGATCTTCGCCATGAAGTCCTTCTCATCGCGCAGGGCCCTGTTGATGGCCATCATACGCTCGATGATGATGTAGACCGCGGCGAGCGACATCAATCCGAGGGGGCCCATGATGTACCAGCCCCCCATCTTGATCAGTTCCCACACGGACAGGGTGGTCTCCTGGGGCACGACGGGCGTGGTATTGGCGTTCTCCAGCACCTGGCGCGCGGCCTCGCTGGCATCCTGGATCTGGGCGAAGAGTTCGAGGGACATGATTACGGGTTGTAGGGTGAACGCGGGGGTACCGCTCGTAATTGTCAGTTGAGTTTCTCCAAGGCGATCTCGAACGCCGTGCGGGTGAGGTGCAGCCGGTGCGGATGGCGCGCGTGGCAGTCCTCGAGCGCCTTGCCGATCACGCGGCTCACGTCCTCGAAGATGCCCTTGTCCGAAAGGTCGTTGCCTCGCCTCTGCGAAGCCTCCGGCGAAGCAAGGCCGGGCTGCATGCAGTAGGCGAACACCCGGGCCATGCCGCAGTTGGCGATGAAATCGGGGATCACGCTCACCCGGCCGTCGGCATGCTCGGCAATGGGGCCGTAGAAGATCTGCGGATCGGCAAAGGGCACGTTGGCCCCGCTGGCGATCACCTCCAGACCGGCCTTCGCCATGCGGTCCACCTGGTCCTGGGTCACGAGCCGGCTCGCGGCACAAGGCAGGAAGACCTCCGCGCCGAGGTCCCAGATGCGGGCGTTCACCTCGTCGAAGGGGACCAGGTCCTGCATGCGCAGGGCGTTGCCGGCCTTGTCCATGAACAGGGTGCGCACCTCGTCGGCGGAAAAGCCCTCCGGACGCAGCGCGCCGCCATGCCGGTCGATGATGCCCACGATGCGGGCGCCCTGCCGGGCCAGGTAGTAGCCGGCGGCGGCCGCCACATTGCCCCAACCCTGCACGATCACGCGCTTGCCCTTCACCTCCCCGCCGTATACGCGGTAGAAGTGGCCCACGCTCTCGGCCACGCCCCAGCCGGTGATCATGTCGGCCACGGCATACTTGCCGGACACGGGCACGTAGGCCGCATCGTTCACCACCTTGCTCACACCTTCGCGCAGCTGGGCAATGGCCTGCAGTTTCACGTCCTCCTGGGTACCGATGTGGCCGTTCACCACGCCCTCCTGAGGGTGCCGCAGGCCGTAGCGCTCGGTGATGGGGATCACGTCATGCAGCTCGTCCACGTTGAGGTCGCCGCCGGTGCCGTAGTAGGTCTTCAGCAGGGGCATCACGGCCTTGTACCAGCGGTCGAGCACCGCGTTCTTCCGCGGGTCGGCCGGGTCGAAGTCGATGCCGCTCTTGGCCCCGCCGATGGGCGGTCCGCACACGCTGAACTTCACCTCCATGGTCTTGGCCAGGCTCTCCACCTCGCGGCGGTCCAGCCCCTTGCGCATGCGGGTGCCACCGCCGGCCGCGCCACCGCGCAGGCTGTTGATCACCACCCAGCCACGGGCGCCGGTGGGGGCGTCGTTCCATTCGAACACGATCTCGGGAGCGCGCTCCTCGAAGCGGCGCAGGGCATCACGCATGGGCGTCCGGTTACAGGTGGGGCGAAGGTAACCCGGTCGGTTCCGCCCCTTTGGCTGCTGGTGGACGCAGGTTATCCCGGAGGGATGTTAATTGGGCCCGTACGCCGCCCCGCCCACGCTGTTGCGGTCCGCGCCGGTGACGCTGGCCAGGCAGTTCACCTCGCCCCGCAGGCGCAGGACACCCAGCAATGCGAAGATCAGCGCCTCCTTGAAGTCCACGATGGCGGCCTCGGGCACCTCGATGACAGGGCCCGCCAGTGCGCGGAGCCGCTCGATGAGG